>DATEND010000028.1:0-2965 GCA_035275245.1 Candidatus Eiseniibacteriota bacterium | reverse complement strand
AACCCAGCAGGAGGCAATCCAATGAATCGCAAAGCCTTGATCGTCGTTCTCGCCCTCGTCGTCGGCGGCGTCGGCTGGTATCTCTTCCGTCCCGAGCGCCTCTGGGTCACCGACAAGGTGAACGAGGGCCTCCCGGCGACGACCGCGGCCACCACCGCCGCGAGCGCCGAGCCCGTTGCGCTCCGGAGCGGCATGTTCCACGCCGTCGCTCACACGACCTCCGGTTCCGCCGCGATCTATCAGCTCGCGGACGGCAAGAAGGTGCTTCGCTTCTCCAACTTCGAGACTTCGAACGGTCCCGACGTGCAGGTCTACCTGGTGGCGGCGGACGACGCGACGGACAGCGATACCGTCAAGAAGGCGGGGTTCATTCACGTCGGCGCGCTCAAGGGCAACATCGGCGACCAGAACTACGATCTCCCCGCGGACGTCGACCTCGCCAAGTACCGTGCGGTCACGGTCTGGTGCCGGCGCTTCGGCGTGAACTTCGGCACGGCGCCGCTCACGCCGGCCCACTCTTAGGGACGAGACGGGAGGCGCGGGCCGATGGCGGCGAACACGCACTACGACGTGATCATCATCGGATCGGGAGCCGGGGGCGGCACGCTCGCCTTCGCGCTCGCGCCAACCGGAAAGAAGATCCTGATCCTGGAACGCGGCGAGTACGTCCGCCGCGAGCCCGAGAACTGGAGCACGAAGGCAGCGGTGCTCGAGGGCCGCTACAACAATGCGGACACCTGGACCGACAAGAATGGGAAGGAATTCCAGGCGGGTGCGCACTACTTCGTCGGCGGCAACACCAAGTTCTACGGCGCCGCCCTTCTCCGGATGCGGAAGGAAGACTTCGGCGAGGTGAAACACCACGGCGGCGTCTCGCCGGCGTGGCCCATCTCCTACGACGATCTCGAGCCGTACTACACGGCCGCAGAGCGCCTCTACCACGTTCACGGCACGCGCGGCGAGGACCCGACGGAGCCGTGGGCAAGCGCGCCTTATCCTTATCCGGCCGTGAGCCACGAGCCGCGGCTGCAGGGTCTGAGCGACGCCTGGTCGAAGCTGGGGCTCAAACCCTTTCACGTTCCGATCGGAATCATGCTGGATGAGAGCGCTCCGCGGAAGAGCCGCTGCATCCGCTGCGCCACCTGCGACGGGCATCCCTGCCTCGTCAACGCGAAGGCGGACGCGCAAGTCTGCTGCGTCGATCCGGCGCTCGAGCACGAAAACGTCACGCTCACGACGGGCACGGTCGTCACCCGGCTAGAGGCCGACGCGGCCGGTCGCCGGGTCGCGAAGGTTCACGTGGAGCGAAACGGAGCCCCCGAAGTGTACACGGCCGACATCGTGGTCTCCTCGTGCGGCGCGATCAACTCCGCGGCGCTCCTCCTCCGCTCGCCGGGGGGCAAGAACGGGAACGGGCTCGCGAACTCCTCCGGCCAGGTCGGGCGAAACTACATGTGCCACCTGAACTCGGTGATGCTCGCGATCTCGAAGTGCCCGAATCCGACGATCTTCCAGAAGACGCTCGCGGTGAACGATTTCTACTACGGGTCGCCCGAGTGGGAGTACCCGATGGGCCACATCTCGTTCGTCGGGAAGACCGACGCGCACGTACTCGCGGCCGGCGCGCCCAAGTTCACGCCCGGCTTCACGCTCGATCTCATGGCGAAGCACGCGCTCGATTTCTGGCTCACGTCGGAGGACCTGCCCGACCCCGAGAATCGCGTCCTGGTGGGACGGGACGGCCGAACCCAGCTTCACTACACGCCCAATAACGAGGAGGGGCACAAGCGCCTCCAGGCCAAGCTCAAGGAGATGATGAAGTCGACGACTTGCGCGGTTCACGGGAAGGAATGCTTCCAGGATTTGACCCGCATGAACGCCTATATCGGAAAGCGGATCCCGCTCGCGGGCGTGGCGCACCAGAACGGGACGCTCCGCTTTGGCCGCGACCCCAATACGTCGGTGCTCGACGTGGACTGCAAGGCGCACGACCTCGACAACCTGTACGTGGTGGACGGATCGTTCTTCCCGTCGTCCTCGGCGGTGAATCCGGCCCTGACGATCATGGCCAACGCGCTCCGCGTGGCGGATCACCTGAAGGCGCGACTCCTATGACCTCGCGTGCCGCAACCACGCCGCGCTCTCGGACCGCGCCTCACGAAGAGCGCATGTGGCTCCTGATCGCGGGCCTCCTCCTTATCGTCGGGATTCTCGCGTTCGCCACCGCGCTCGCGCCGCCAGCCCGGGCGCAAACGGAAGCGGTCGTCGCGGTCGGATTGACGGTCTCGGACGTCGACCGTTCGGTGGCCTTCTATCGCGACGTCCTCTCGTTCGAGAAGACCTCGGACGTGGAAGTCACCGGAGAGAGCTACGACCGGCTCCAGGGCGTATTCGCGCTCCGGATGCGTGTCGTGCGGATGCGCCTTGGCGACGAAGCGATCGAGCTGACCGAGTACCTGGCCCCTCGGGGCCGGCCTCGGCCGGACGAGGCGCGAAGCAGCGACCGCTGGTTTCAGCACGTGGCCATCATCGTGAGCGACATGGACAAGGCGTACACGCGCCTCCGCAAGCATCGCGTGGAGCACGTCTCGCCGGGACCCCAGCGCCTCCCCGATTGGAACAAGAACGCGGGCGGGATCTCGGCCTTCTATTTCCGCGACCTGGACGGCCACGCGCTGGAGGTGCTCTCCTTCCCGGCCGGGAAGGGCGATCCGAAGTGGCACCGGCCGGCCGGTGGCCGGATCTTCCTGGGCATCGACCACACCGCCATCGTGGTCAGCAATACCGAGAAGAGCCTATCCTTCTACCGCGACGCCCTCGGAATGAAGGTCGCCGGCGCCAGCGAGAACTATGGCCCCGAGCAGGAGCGGCTGAACAGCGTCTTCGGCGCGCGCCTCCGCATCACCGCGCTCCGCGCCGCGGCGGGCCCGGGGATCGAATTCCTGGAATACCTCGCGCCCGGAGG
>DATEND010000027.1:0-3289 GCA_035275245.1 Candidatus Eiseniibacteriota bacterium | reverse complement strand
CATCAAGGTGGAGGGCATGGGGAGGTTTGACGGCGAGTTCGACCTGGGGGTCGATGACCGCGCGTTCAACGGACGTGAGTGGCATTGGATCAAGTCCATCAGCGGCTACATGCCGGCGACGATCCGTGACGGGTTCGAGGGCTCCGATCCCGACCTGTTTATCGCGCTCGCTGTCATCGCCATGTGCCGGTCGGGGAAGGTCGACCGGGACCGCGGGTTGCAGACCGCGGAGCAGATGATGGAGGAGCCCTACACCGGCACCAGCATCTCGCTTGTCGGTGACGAGGTGGAGGCCGAAGAAGTCCCTTTGGACTTGACGAGTCAGCCAGGCGAGCCATCGCCCAGCGGCTCGAGCTCGAGCGGCGATACGCCGACGCCGAACGGGAAGCATTCTGGGAGTCCTTCCACGAGCGATTCGAGTGCGGCGTCGGAGCCAACCCCATCGCCTACTACTGCGTAGAGGTGGGCCACATCCTTCACGTCACGCCGGACGACGTCGGCGAGTTGACTCCGTCGGAGATCCTGTCCGCCGTCGACATGTTCGAGGCGCGGTACGTTGGCTAAGGCGATCCAGGTTGACGGGCTCGCCGACCTGCAACGGGCGTTCACGGCGGCTGACCGTGCGCTGCGAGAAGACCTACGCGACGCGTTGCAGGAGGCAGCCGCTCCGGTGCGCTCGGACGCGCAGGCGTTGGCCGGAACAATCTCGCACATGACCACCACCAGGACGTCCGACTGGACACGGATGCGTACCGGGATCATCGAGGGCACCATCGTCTACGTGGCCCCTGTTGAGCGCGGGTCGAAGGCCAGGGGAGACAGCCGTAAGCGCCGGCGGAAGTTCAAGGACGTGTTGGGTCCGCGCATGGATCTGGCGCTCGAGCGGAACCGCGGCCAGGTTGTCCGTCGCCTAGACGCGATGCTGGGCGAGGTAAAGCGGGTGTGGGAGCGGTATGGCTAACGACCTCCTGGTACGGATCCTCGGGGACACGAAGGGCCTCGAGCGCTCGTTTGCGCGAGCTAACACCGTCACCACGCAGTTCGGTCGGAACGTGGAAACGACCGGGAAGAAAGCGGATCGCGCCGCTAGGTCGTTCTCATCGTTCGGCAAGGGTGCGTTCGCCGGGTTCGCTGGGGCCGCGGTGTTCACCTCGGTATCCGCTGGAATTCAGAAGGTAATCAGCGCCGCAGCCGAGTCAGAGAACGTCCTTGGACAAACACGGCTCGCCGTTGAGAACACCGGGCAAGCATGGACGGACTACGGGAAGCGGATCGAGCAGGCGATCCAGGCACAGTCCAGGCTGGGGTTCGATGACGAAGCACTCCTGCGGACGTTCTCGCTGTTCGTCCGCCAATCGAAGGACGTTGGCGAGGCGCTGCGCCGAAACAACATCGCCATGGACCTCGCCCGCGCACGGTTCATTGACCTTGAATCGGCCGCGCTCCTCGTCAACAAGGCGGCGCTCGGACAGGCCGGCGCGCTCCGACGGGTCGGCATCGACGCGCGCACAGGGGCGTCCGGTGTAGAGCTCCTGGCGCAGCTGGAGCGGGAGTTCGGCGGTGCTGCGGAGGAAGCGTCGAACACCGCTCAGGCGAGCATGGACCGCTACAAGGTCGCCGTAGAGAACGCACAGGAAAGCATCGGGCGGTTGTTGCTGCCGAAACTCACCGAAATGGCGGAGGGGTTCGTCGGCACGGTGGAAGCGGTAGAGCAACTGAGCGCCAACCTCAAAGACCTCAAGAACCTAGTTATCCCGCCAATCGAAATCCCCATTGTGACCCGGTTCCTCGGTGGGGCCGGGGGCGGTAGGGGCGGAAGCCAGGTCAAGTCAGCCGCCAAGACGCTGCTAACCGGAAGCATCTTCTCGATCACCGACCTGTTGAACGATGCCATCCGCGGACAAGGGATCTTCGCGCCGAAGCAGCCGCCTAACGAGAACGCGCTAGCCAAGGAGTTCGAGAAGAACTACACGCCGTTTCTGAAGGGCGTCGAGAAGGGCGCGGAATCGGGAGTGAAGGCCGCAGCGCAGACGGCCGAGAGGGTGAAGTCGTTTGGCGAAAAGGGGTTCCAGCCGCTCACGAAGTCTCTCAAGCAGGTACGCGAGGAGCGCGAAAAAGCGCAGGCGGAGATAGACGCGTTGGCGCAAGAGCGGCGCGACACCGCAGCCGCCAAGCTGCTCGCCGGCCTGTCGTTGGGCATCGACCGTGCCGAGCTCACGTCCGGTTTGCGGGACGACGTCGTGGCGCTCGAGGCGATGAAGCGGGGACTTCAGGCGCTCATCAGCCGGGGCCAAGATGTGCAGGAGAACCAGGCGCGGCTGGTGCAAACGATTGGTGCTATCGCCGCGAAGCGCGCGGAGATCGCGGAGCGCGCAAAGGCGGCGTTGCAGGCCAAGCAGTTCCGTCTGATCGGGCTGACCGCGGAGGGTGGAGAGGTTATCCCCGGCATCGACAACCTGCGTAAGCAGTTCGACTCGCTGTCTAAGCGGCTGGTCGGTTCGGATGTGCCGCGCAAACTTCAAGACCGGATGCGGCTGGTCGGGAAGTTTCTGGCGAAGGGCGCGAAGGACGCGACCGAGGAGACGCGCACCGCGATCCGTGATCTGTTCCGCGAGATCCGCGGCACGTTCGACCAGGAACGCGACAACATCACGGGGCCGCTGACCAAGACCACCAGCCTGAACGCGAACAAGATCCTTGACGGGCTAGGCCTCGGACGCGACGCCGAGAAAGAACTGCGCGCACGCCTGTCGTCGTTCAACAGCGCCGGCAAAGCCCTTGCGGGTGGCGGAAACCGTCCCACCGGATCGTTCTTCGTCCCGGGCGGCCAGCCCGTCGAAATCCACACCACCGTCACCCTCGACGGCGAAGTAGTCGGCCGCAACGTACGGAAGTCAAACCAGAAGAACGCCCGCCGGAACCCCGTACAGAAGCGCGGCCCTAACAGGTTCGACTGATGGCCGTCTACACGTCTCCGGGCGCGGGACGCGTACTGATCGCCACCGCCGCAGGACCGTTGGTTGCCGAGCCGTCGTGGACACGGTTCGACAACCTGAGCGCATGTAGATGCGCCGGGTTCGACTGGTCCCGCGGCCGACAATCAGAGTTCGACGTCACCAACACCGGCACCGCCCGCGTCAACTTCCACGACCGGAACGGCACGTTGGATGATGTTGCGTTCATTGGGAAACAGATCATGTTGCAGTTGTACGATCCTGTCGCGGCAGCGTGGGAACCGTGTTTCCGCGGGCACATCGATGACATCTCGTATGCGCCGTCGCCGAACACC
>DATEND010000026.1:0-3593 GCA_035275245.1 Candidatus Eiseniibacteriota bacterium | reverse complement strand
CGGCGAGCCGGACCGTCGGGCGTCCCGACGGGTGGCCCACGAACCCGGCGAGCGAGAGCCGCGGCCCGCTCACGCGGGCGCGCGCGCCCACGGGCACCAGGCACCCACCGCCCAGGCTCGCGAGCATCTCACGTTCGGCGGTGGCTTCCGCCGCCGCCTTCTTGTCGTGGAGCTCGCCGATCGCCTTGGCCGCGCGCTCATCGTCGTCGCGAATCTGGATCGCGAGGATGCCCTGTCCCGGCGCCGGGAGCATGATCGATTCATCGAGCACCTCCGTCGCCCGGTCCAGGAGGCTCAGGCGGATCAGCCCCGCCGCCGCCACGACGATCGCGTCGAATTTCCCCTCTTCGACGCGCGCGATTCGCGTCGGGACGTTCCCGCGCATGTCCGCGACGTGGAGATCCGGCCGTCGCGCGAGAATTTGCGACCGGCGACGCAGCGACGACGTCCCGACTCGGGAGCCCTTCGGCAAGTCGTCCAGATTGGCGCCGCTCCGCGAGATCAACACGTCGCGCGGATCCTCGCGCTTCAAGAGCGCCGCCACGCGAAGCCCGGGCGTGACCTCCGTGGGCAAGTCTTTAAGAGAGTGGACGGCGAGATCGATTCGCCCCAGCAACAGAGCCTCCTCGATCTCCTTCGTGAACACGCCCTTCCCGCCGATTCGCTGAAGCGAGGCCATGGGGCTTCGATCGCCCAGGGTCTCGATGACTTCGAGCTCGAACGCATCGGCGCCGGGGAGAAGGGAGCGAACCATCCCGCTCTGCGCGAGCGCGAGCGCGCTACCGCGGGTCCCGATCCGCATCCGCGCCCCCTTCCCCCGCCGCGTCGGCTCCGCCGCCACCCGACGCGCCGCCCTCGATGCCAAACAAATCGCGCACGGCGTCGATGCGCGCGATGCCGCCGGCATCCGGCTCGCCGGCCTGCGTCAACCGCTTCGTGGGCCGGTGGAGCAGCTTCTGCACGATGCCGTGCACGAGCTGGTCCAGCGCCGGCCGATCCTCCGGACGGAACCGGCCCTTGTGCCGCTCCAGCTCCTCGCGCGCGACGCGCTCGAAGTGGCTCCGGAACGCAGCGACGGTCGGTCTGAGCGCGAGTGTACGGTGCCACCGAAGGAACCGGGCCAGCTCCTCCTCGATGATCGCCTCCACCTTGGGGATCTCCGCGTGGCGCTGCGCCAGGCTTTGCGCAACGAGCTTCCCGAGCGCGTCGAGATCGTGGAGGAAGACGTTCGGGAGCCGCGCGATCGATGGCTCCACGTCCCGAGGCACGGCGAGGTCGAGGAACAATAGCGGGCGATTGCGACGAATTCGCATCGCGTTTCGAACCGCGGCCTCGCCGATGATCGGGCTGGGCGCCCGGGTCGCGCTCACCACCACGTCCGCGCCAGGGAGCACGACGGGGATCGCCTCCAGCGTCACGACGCGGGCGCGGATCGTCGCGCCGAACGCGTCCGCGCGCGCGCGACTCCGGTTCGCCACCATGAACTGCGTGACGCCCGCATCCTGGAAGTGTCGCGCGGCGAGCGCCGCCATCTCGCCCGCGCCGACGATCAGGATCCGCTTGTCGGCGAGCAAGCCGAGCACCTTCGCGGCCAGGTTCACGCCGGCATAGGCGCTCGACACCGGCCCGCGCCCGATCATGGTCTCGCTCCGCGCGCGTTTCGCCGCGCGAAGCGCCGCGTCCATCAAGCGCTCGATCACCGGACCCGAGCCGCCCATCCTCACGGCGAGCGAGAGCGCGTCCTTCACCTGACCCGTGATCTGCGGCTCGCCCAGCACCTGCGAGTCCAGGCCGCACGCGACCCGGAAAAGATGGCGCAGCGAGTCGGGCTCCCGGTAGGTGTAGAGGAAGCGTGCCTCGGTGCCGGAGAGATCCATCCCCTTGATCTCGCGCAGGAGCGCCGTCACGAACGACTGCGGATTCTCGATCGCGCCGCCCCGTGCGTAGACCTCGGTCCGGTTGCAGGTCGAGAGGATCATCGCCTCCGTCGCGCCGCCGCGCTCGCGAAGGGCGTGGATCGCGCGCCCCACTTCTTCCTCGTCCAAGACGAGCGCGTCCCGTACCGAGAGCGGGGACGTCTCGTGGTTCAGGCCGACGCAGAAGATGTCGACCGAATCGGATGTCGCGGTCATCTCGCTCATCGGAACGTGTGGAACGACTGGAGGAAGAGGTCGGTCGCGAACCGCGACAGGATGAGCGTCGTGAATCCGGCGAGCGAGGCGTACACCGCGCGCGGCCCGCGCCATCCGAGGCGGTGGTAGGCGAGGACGGCGAAGCCCAGCACCAGCCACGCGCCCAGCGTGAGCCACGTCTTGGGGTCGGAGAGGAGCGAGACGCCCGCGAGCCGCGCCCACCCGACGCCCATCAAGATCGCGAGCCCGAGCAGCAAGAGGCCCGCGCCGGCCGCGGTCACGTTCATTCGACCCAGCGTCTCGAGCGGCGGCATGCGCCGGAAGAAAAACGTCATCCGGTTCGCCTTGATGTCGCGATAGAGGAGCAGGAAGAGAATTCCGTAGATCGCCGACACCGCGAACGCACCGTAGCCAAGGACCGCGGTCAGCGTGTGGAGTTCGAACCAGACCGGCTGCAATTGCGGCGTCATCGTCGGGGCGGTCGGCCCGTATGCGGACGAGATGATTTGGATCATCAGGACGAGCGGCAGAACGAAGATCCCGGTCGTCCGGATTCCCTGGCGCATTTCGAGGTAGAGGTAGACCGCGGCGAGGGACAGCCCGGTCGCCGAGAGGAAGTCATAGACCGAGGCGAGCGGGAGGTGCCCTTCTACGATGCCGCGAGAGGTGAGGTAGAGGAGGTGGACGAAGACCGCCGCCCGAAGGAGGATCGGAGCCCACTGGCTGCCGAACGACTCCTCGTCTGGCCCCGGCTCGGCCGCGTAGATTCGGACGTAACCCGCTACGGCCAGGCCATATAGGACCGGCAAGATGGTTGTGAGCAGTGGAATGAAGGCGGACATTTATGAGTGGCCGGCCTCCTCGACCGGACTTCGATTGTCGCCCGGGCCGGGGGCGGATACAAGGTGACGTTGGTCGTATCGCGGCGAGCGCGTCAAATCCAGTCGGCGTTCGGCGCCTTCTTGCCCAGTAGGCGGAGCATCGCCTGGATCTGCCCCTGGTGCCGGAGCTCGTGCGTGAAGACGTGCGTCAGGATCTGCTCCACCGTGAAATTCACCTCGCTGCCGTCGAGGGCCTTCCCGGTTCGCAATTCCTTGAGCCCGGATGGGACGAACGTCGCGAGGACGCGCTTCGTGGCCGCGGCGACCTTCTGCCCGCGCGCGCGCGCCAGCTTGGGCGTCTCGTAGCGGCGGGCCACTTCCTTCTCGTCGAGCGAGGTCCACGCCCGGCCTTCGATGTCCGCTGCGATCCAAGAGTCCTCGACTTCGATGATGTGCGCCATGAGGTTGCGGAGGGATTTCCACGAAAAGGGAAATTCCCGCGTCCACTCCTCGGGCGTCAGCTCCTCGCACGCGTCGAGCAGCTTCTCCCGAGCCGCCCACGTGGCGGCGAAATAATCGTTCAGGTCCATTGGACCCCCCATTCGGCCCGGGGCTCCGGTTTCCCCGGCACGGCCCACCA
>DATEND010000025.1:0-3742 GCA_035275245.1 Candidatus Eiseniibacteriota bacterium | reverse complement strand
TCTTCATCTTGACGCTCGTAACGGTGCTCCAGCGCGTGTATCATGTCCGCCGGTCAACGCAGCCGGAAACAGAACCGCATTTGAAGCCTCCCGATGGGGAGCCGGAGACCGGCCCCCGCCACGATCCAGGGTAGTTCGGGTACGGAGGTACCAGTCACGATGGGAAAGATACGCGTCGGAATCATCGGCGTCGGTAACTGCGCCTCTTCGCTCGTCCAGGGCGTTCACTTCTACCGGAACGCGAAGGACACGGATTTCGTGCCCGGCCTGATGCACGTCAACCTGGGCGGCTATCACATCCGCGACATCGAATTCAGCGCCGCGATCGACATCGACAAGAACAAGGTGGGCCGCGACCTCGCGGAAGCCATCTACACCTGGCCGAACAACACGTACAAGTTCGCGAACGTCCCGCGCCTCGGCGTCCCGGTCGCGCGCGGCATGACGCACGACGGACTCGGCCAGTACCTCTCGAAGATCATCCACAAGGCCCCCGGCTCGACCGCGGACATCGTCCGTCTCCTCAAGGAGACGAAGACCGACGTCGTGATCAACTACCTGCCGGTCGGGAGCGAAGAGGCGACGAAGTGGTACGTGGAGCAGATCCTCGAGGCGGGCTGCGCGTTCGTGAACGCCATTCCGGTGTTCATCGCGCGCGAGAAGTACTGGCAGCGCCGGTTCGAGAAGAAGAAGCTCCCGGTCATCGGCGACGACATCAAGTCGCAGGTGGGCGCGACGATCGTCCACCGCGTGCTGACCCGGCTCTTCCGGGAGCGCGGCGTGCGCCTCGAACGGACCAGCCAGCTCAACGTGGGCGGAAACACCGACTTCCTCAACATGCTCGAGCGCTCGCGCCTGGAGTCGAAGAAGATCTCCAAGACCAACGCGGTCACCTCGATGCTCGACTACGAGATCGGCGAGAAGAACGTGCACATCGGACCGAGCGACTACGTCGAGTGGCTCGACGACCGGAAGTGGGCCTACATCCGCCTCGAGGGGCGCACGTTCGGCGACGTCCCGCTGAACTGCGAGCTGAAGCTCGAGGTGTGGGACTCGCCCAACTCGGCCGGCGTCATCATCGATGCGGTTCGCTGCGCGAAGCTGGCCCTCGACAACGGGCTCTCGGGCGCGATGATCGCGCCGAGCGCCTACTTCAAGAAGTCGCCGCCGGAACAGTATCCGGACGACGTGGCGCGGTTGATGGTCGAGGACTACATCACGAAGTACGGGCAGAAGCGCGCGAAGACGAAGCGCGAGACGGCGAAGCCGATCCGGGCGCCGAAGAGCGGCCTGAAGCGCGCCGCTCGCCGGAGCGCCTAGCCCCGCGGCCGTGCCGGGCCTCTTCCTCACGTTCGAGGGGATTGAAGGGTCCGGAAAGTCGACGCAGGCGGCTCTCTTGGAGTCGACCCTGCGCGCGGGCGGCGTGAGCGTTCTCCGCACACGGGAACCGGGCGGAACGGCGCTCGCGGAAGAGATCCGGGAACTGATTCTCGACGTCCGGCAGGAGCCGGTCCATCCAGAGACCGAGCTCCTGCTTTTTTTGGCCGCGCGTGCCCAGCACGTCCGGGAACGGATCAAACCGGCCCTGGAAGAGGGCATGGTCGTCATCTCCGACCGCTTCAGCGACGCGACCATGGCCTACCAAGGCGGCGGTCGCTTTATCGACCCATCCATCCTGAACGACCTCAACGTGTGGGCTTCCGGGGGCATCCAACCGGATCGGACCTACCTCATCGACGTGCCGGTAACCGTCGGCATCGCAAGGGCCAAGAACCGGGGGGGCATTGACGGCATCGATAGGATAGAACGCGAGGGTTCGGTGTTCTTGAAGGCAGTGCGCGATGAGTACCTTCGCCTGGCCGAACGGGAGCCCAAAAGAATTTTGGTCCTGGACGGCGAAAAGCCGACGGAATCGCTCGCCAAAGTGATCCTAAGTGATGTAGAATCAATACGAACCGGCCGGTAACCGCCACCAACTAAGGGACCCAACATGAACCGGAGGCAACTCTTTGCGGTCGTCGTAATCGTCTCGGCACTCCTCGCTGGGACGTGGGCGGTCGGCCGCGTCCAAGAATCGACCGACAACACCTACAACAACATCGAGCGGTTCATCCAGGTCCTGACCAAGGTTCGCGACCATTACGTCGAGCCGGTCTCGAGCGACAAGCTCATGGACTCGGCGATTCGGGGCATGCTGCGGACCCTGGATCCCTACTCCCAATACCTCGACAAGGAAGAAGCCCAGCGACTCGAGACGACGACGCACGGCGCGTTCGGCGGCATTGGCATCTCGATCGGCATGCGCGACGGCTGGGTCACGGTCATCTCGCCCATCGAAGGGACGCCCGCGTGGCGCGCCGGAATCCAGGGCGGCGACCGGATCATGAAGATCGACGGCGAGACGGCCGAGGGACTTTCGCTCGACGACGCCATGAAGAAGATGCGAGGCGAGAAGGGGACGAAGGTGGTCCTCACGATGTTCCGCGAGGGACGCGAGAAGCCGCTCGACTTCACGATCGTCCGCGACATCATCCAGATCAAGAGCGTGCCGTACTCCGGGATGCTCTCGAACGGCGTCGGCTACATCCGCCTGTCCAACTTCTCCGAGCGGAGCCGCGAGGAGATCGACGCGGCCATCTCGAAGATCGAGAAGCAGAATCCGAAGGGCCTCATCCTGGACCTCCGCTTCAATCCGGGCGGCCTTCTGTCGCAGGCGGTCGAGGTCTCCGAGGAGTTCACGCCACGCGGCAAGAAGATCGTCTACACACGCGGCCGCGACCCGTCGCAGAACCGCGACTTCTTCTCCTCCGCGGGCCAGCCGCACAACAAGTATCCGCTCGTGGTCCTCGTGAATCAGTGGACGGCGAGCGCCTCCGAAATCGTGTCCGGCGCGGTGCAGGACCTGGACCTCGGTCTCGTCGCGGGTCAAACGACCTTCGGCAAGGGACTCGTCCAAACGGTCATTCCGCTGACCCGGAGCGTGAAGGGTCCGAAGCTCAAGCTGACGACGGCGAAGTACTACACGCCGAGCGGCCGCTGCATCCAGAAGGACGAACAGCTGAAGGACGGCGCCCTCGCGGCGGATGACGACGAAGAGGATTCCGACGGCGCGGCGCCACGGCGCGCGCTCCCCGATTCCATGAAGGCGCAGAAGCCGCGGCCCGAGTACAAGACCGAGATGGGTCGCACCGTCTACGGCGGGGGCGGGATCGCTCCCGACGTCGAGCTGGACGAGGTCAAGTTTCCGCGGGTGGCCGAGGATCTCGAGGTGAAGCAGTTCTTCTTCAAGTACGCGGTCAAGTACGCCGCCAAGCACCCGGCCCCTCCGGCGGGATACGCGATCTCCCCTGCGATGCGGGATGAGTTCTCCCAATTCCTGAAGGCCGAGAAGTTCGAGGTCAGCGCCGATTCGCTCCAGGCGGCGCAACGCTTCGTCGACACGGGGCTTAGGCGCGAGTTGGCGCGCCGGTACGCGTCGGACGAGGAGGCGTACCGCGTGTCCATCGAGGACGACGAGCAGGTGAAGGCCGCCGCGGCGCTCTTCGAGAAAGCCCCCACGCTTCCGAAGCTACTCGCGCTCGCGAACGAGATCAGCAAGGCGCGCGCCGTGGCGAAGGGGCAGGAAGCGCGCATCCGCTAGGCGCAATGCTCGTCGCCGGCCCGGTTCGTGTCGAAGGCAACGTTCTTCTGTCGCCGCTCTGCGGCGTGACCGACTCGCCGTTCCGCCGCCTCGCGCGGCGGC
>DATEND010000024.1:0-2410 GCA_035275245.1 Candidatus Eiseniibacteriota bacterium | reverse complement strand
GGGTCGGGTGATTTCACGGCGGAGCCGAATCCGAACAGCCAGATCGGAGGCGGCGGGCCGGCCTTTCCGCCGGGGCAGAACTTCCCCTATCCCACTCCGGGCGACTTCACGTTCGGAAAGCTTTCGTTCCAGGAGTTCGCGGTGGCGCTCGACATCCTGAAGCAGACGTCCAACACGAACCTGATCTCGGCGCCGAACGTCACGACCCTCGACAATCAGCAGGCGGAGATCGTCGTCGGAACCGTGGTTCCGATCGCGCTCTACGAGCGGCTCAAAGACACCGGCACGTTGGAGATCACGGGCTACGACGAGAAGAAGATCGGCGTTCGGCTCCTGGTGACGCCGCACACCGCCGACGACTCGTCCCTGGTCCTGACGGTGAATCCGGAGATCTCGGAGATCATCGAGTACCGGGGCCAATTCAACGAGCGGCCCGTGACCTCGACACGCTCGGCGGCCACCCAGGTCGTGATGAGGAGCGGCGAGACCGTCATGATCGGCGGGTTGATCAAGACCGTCGACATCAAGATCGTGCGTAAAGTGCCGATCCTGGGTGATATTCCACTATTGGGTCTGCTCTTCAGGCACAAGACCCGGCAACAGCAGAAAGTGGATCTGATGATCTTCGTCACACCGCGCCTGATCGGGCACTAGGATGGGAGGGAGGGACCGATGAGCCAGGACCAGCCGCGCGCCCGCGTGCTCGTAGTCGACGACGAGCCGGATCTGGTGCGAATTTTACAGTTCGGGCTGAAGGCCGCCGGTTACGAGGTGGAATCGGCGTCGGACGGGCAGGAGGGGCTGAAGAAGGCGCGGGAGATGAAGCCCGACATCATCCTCCTCGATCTCATGCTGCCGAAGCTCGACGGGTACAAGGTTTGCCGCCTGCTCAAGTTCGACGAGCGCTACAAGCACATCCCGATCATGATCCTCTCCGCGCGAACGCAGGAAGGGGACCAAACGCTGGCGCACGAGATGGGCGCGAACCGATTCATGACAAAGCCGTACGACTTCCAGGAGATCCTGGGCCACATCCAGGCGTTGCTGAAGTCGGCTCCCGCGCGGCAACCCTAGCCGCCCTCCTGAAATCCGCGCGCCGCCGGCGCGCGCCACGCGAATTCCCCGCTTGACCCGGGGCGTCCCGGCCCCGTAGCGTCTTTGGGCGAAACAACGAAGCCGCCACCGTTTTCCCCTCTACCCGGGACGATCCGTGAACCGCGCAACCGATGCTAGAACCGCCCCGAAGGGCACCGAGCTCTCGGGCCCGTCCGAGCTTTTCGCTTCCATCCTCGACACCATCGGCAACACGCCCGTCGTTCGCCTGAACTCGATCGCGCGCGACTGCAAGGCGGAAGTGTACGCGAAGATCGAATACTTCAATCCCGGCGGCTCGGTGAAGGACCGGATCGCGGTCGCGATCGTGGCCGAGGCGGAAGCGAAGGGGCTGCTCAAGGCGGGCGGGACGATCGTGGAGGCCACGTCGGGGAACACCGGCGCCGGGCTCGCGATGGTGGCGGCGGTGCGGGGATACCGCGCGATCCTCTGCATGCCCGACAAGGTGAGCGTCGAGAAGATCAACCTGCTCAAGTCGTTCGGGGCCGAGGTCGTCGTCACGCCCACCGCGGTGCCGCCCGACTCGCCCGACTCGTACTACGAGGTGGCGCGCCGCCTCGCGCGCGAGATCCCGGGCGGGTACCTGGCCAACCAGTACCACAACCCGACGAACCCCGAGGCGCACTACCGGACGACCGGCCCGGAGATCTGGCGCCAGACCGGCGGGCGGATCGACTACTTCGTGGTGTCCCTCGGCACCGGCGGCACGGTGAGCGGGACCTCGAAGTTCCTCAAGGAACAGAACCCCAAGCTCAAGGTGATCGGCGCCGATCCGGTGGGGTCGATCCTCAAGGATTACTTCTATACGAAGAAGATGGTCCCCGCGAAGACGTACAAGGTCGAGGGAATCGGCGAGGACTTCATCCCCGGCACGATGGACTTCTCGATGATCGACGAGGTCATCCAGGTGAACGACTTCCAATCGCTGAACACCGCGCGGCGGCTGGCGCGGGAGGAAGGGATCCTGGCGGGAGGTTCGGCTGGGACCGCGATCTACGCGGCGCTTCAGGTCGCGCGGCAGGCCAAGGCGGGCGAGGTCATCGTCGTGCTCATCCCGGACACCGGGGAGCGCTACCTGAGCAAGGTGCACTCCGACGAGTGGATGCGCGACAACCGGCTCCTCGACTCGGGGAGCGTCACCGTGGCCGACGTCGTCCGCGGAAAGCGGAACCACATTCCCGCCGTCGTCTCCATCAACTTCGACGAATCGGCGTCCCGCGCGCTCGACCTCATCCGCGAATTCAACATCTCGCAGCTCCCGGTGCTGAAGGACGGCAAGGTCGTGGGGTCGGTCTCC
>DATEND010000023.1:0-12774 GCA_035275245.1 Candidatus Eiseniibacteriota bacterium | reverse complement strand
CTCGCCAACCCGCGCTCGCGGCGGGACGCAAGGACCGAGACGAGCCGGCCCCGTTCCCCCGCAACCGGCAGGTCGAACACCACGAACCGTTCGGGTACGGCCCTCGCTCCCACGCCTTCCACGGCGGCGGCCGCGAGCGATCCTTCGCCGCCGCGTCGGCCAACGCGGATTCGCATCGTGCCCGGCCACGCCCGCGGCCGAAATCGCCCGTCCAGCTCCAGCACTCCGTCGTCCGCGAACGCGGTCGTCGACCACGGACGCCACGCGAGTCGCGCCACGCTGGCGCCGCCCAGGGCCATCTCCGCCGTCAGCTCCGAAGCAATCGGCTTCCGCTCGCCCGCTCGTCGCCGCCACCGTGACTCGAAGCGGAGCGGTGACCGCGCGTCCCCCGCCGCGGCCGACGCCAGAAGCGAAGGCCCCGACTCCGGCGAAACGAGCGCCTCGACCCAGATCGACGAAGGGCCCCCTCGCCAGCGTGCCGCGACGCTGCCGAATCTGCGACCGCGCCACGCGATCGACCCGGCCGCCGCCCACCGGAGCGACTGTCGCACGACGCCGGCCGCCGCAACCCGATCCCCTTCCCCCTCCGCCGGAATCCGGCCGCTCAGCGCCCAGAGATCCCAGGATCGCGTCCTACCCCCGAGAGCGGGCACCGGCGAGAACCCAAGCGACGCGCCATCGACTCCCAGGCTCGTCGGGCCTCGCGGCGCATCCCACTCGGGCGCTCTTGTGCGAGGCTCGAGCGGGCGCCTAAGCCGACGCGAGAGCCCCGATGCCTCCCCGAACAAGACCGGCGCGTTCCGAACAACGATGCGTCCGGCCGCAATCCGAACGCGGTCTTGGAGTCCCGACACAAGAACCGTACGACGCGCCCCGTCGCCGCGAGCGCCGATCCAGGCAGCGGTCACGGCCGCGGCTGCACCGCGTACCGTCGAGATGAAGCGCGCCGCTTGGATCCGACCGTCCGAGAAATCGCCCCGCATCGCCGCCGCGCCCGTAAGCGGCGGCTCGGTGAGCCGCTCCGGCGTTTCGATTTCCTCCGCCGGGCCCGGCAGCCAAACGGCAGTCGTCTCGGCCGCGGCCTGCGATCCATCGTCGAGCCCGGCGGCTGAATCCATCGGAAGCACGCACTCGGCCACGAGAAAAGAGGCCAGAATGACGCCCCACCGCGCCTTGGCGCATGGCCCGCGCGGGCGTATCGTGCCGTCCCGCCGCATGATAGCAGAGCGATCCGGCCCCAACAACGGAACGGGAACGCCGTTCGACGGCGGCGTGGAGGGCCGCGCGTCGTGCCCAATAACCCTGGAAGTTTCGGTCGAGAAGGTGTATACTTGTCGTCCGGGTTCAAGTGAGCCTGGATCGAACTTCGATTTGCGGCTGTCGCAACAACTTGCCACTCCTGATGCCCCAGAGGCGACATGCTCCGCCCCGACGACTCGACCGCGGAACATTCTGCTGATCTTGCCGCGCGCCCCGCGATGCGTCCGCATGGGGCGCCTTTCCTTTGCCGTCCATCCGGTTTTTCTGAATTCCTCATCGTTCCGGAGGCCCGTCCCCATGCGTCGTAGCGCCGCGTTCGCACTGCTTTCCGTGGCATCACTCTTTTTCTTCTTGGGCAGCGCGGAGGCGGCAAAGGTCGCCACCAAGCGTCCCGCCGAGCCCCCACCCACCCCGGGCGTTATCCGGACGCAGGCGGAGTCATACACGGCGCCGGCTCCTCCCCAGCTGAACGCCCGCGACGTTCCGCGGGCCGCGGCGCTCGGCGAGACCATCTACGTGTTCAGCAACAACATGAACTCGCTGAGCAGCCCGAACAACGAGGGCGGGTTCACGCACACGGACCTTTCCGGAAAACCCACGGCGTGGCACATCGCAAATACGATCAACTGCCCGGGGATGGGCAACGCTTGGTGGTGCGGCTTGGTCGACTCCCAATGGGTCTTCGACTCGAACCGCGCCGGATACGACAACGACTGGGTGCAATTCCTGGAGCGCAACGTCAACGTGGCCGGCATTCCCCCGAGCACGCCTCTCACCCTCGGATTCAGGCACCGGTTCGACGCCGAGCCGGCGTACGACTTCGGCTACGTCGACGTTTTCGATCTCGATGATGCGTGGATCACGCTCGCCGCGTATACGGGCAAGGTTCCGAACAACGGTTGCGACTCGGTCACGATCGTGATTCCCGATTCGATTCGCGCCACTGCCGGCAACAACATCACCATCCGGTTCCGCTTCGAGTCGGACGTCGCCTACTCCTCCGCCGACGGCCTCTACGACGGCGACGGCTGGTCGATCGACAACATCACGATGAAGGCCGGGACGGATGTCCGGCTCTTCGACAACGGCGAGTCTGGCCCAGGCACGTGGGTCGTCTCCACCTTCCCCGGCGTCGGCGACTTCTTCTTTCTGAACTCGAACGTGTTCACGGAAGACGTATGTACGTCGAACACGACGAAACTCTGGACCGATTGGGATCCGGTGGTGCAGTCGCTCGTGCCGCGGCTCGACAACATGCTGAATACGCCGCCTGTCTTCACCAATCGCGCCGCCGATGTCTTCGTCGAGTTCGACGTCTATCGGAATCTGCCGCTCGCTTCGTGCTTCTACTACCACCTGAATTTCCGGACGAAAAACCAGGGGGACGCGAACTGGAGTCTCTGGCAGGATCCGACGTTCTTCGTCTATTACGGTTCGTCGAAGGATTGGGCACGACAACGAATCGCGCTCCCGGGGGCCGGGAACAAGGATTCCGTGCAGGTGCAGCTCGGATTGCGCGACTATTCGATCACCTTCTGCGAAGGGGTCTCCTCTCCCAACGGCGTCTATGGCCTGTTCGACAACGTGGCGATCGGCGTGATCGGAGCGGCCGCGCCGTCCTGGGTCGTCCGCGACATCGATCTCTTCAACGACACCTTCCAGACGACGCCCTTCTTTGCCAACGACAACTTCAACTCGCCGATCGGTGACAGCGTCGTCGTCCAGGTGAACGCCTCGTTCGGGTTCAAGCAGGGATTCCTGCACTACCGGTTGAACGGCGGATCGTTCAGCACGCAGCCCCTCGTGAACGTGTCCCCGGCCCTGAAAACGCGTTTCCACGTCGACGTTCCGGCAGGGTCCTATCCGGCGAACACTCATCTCGAGTACTACTTCTCCGCCACGGACAGCCTGGACAACACGTCCACGTACCCGGCGAACGTGCTGACCACCCAGAAGTACCTGAACGCGACGATCCTGCCGCGAAAAACGGCGATCAATCCCACGCTCGGCTGCTTCGACAGCCTGGCCACGATCCTGTTCGTGAACCATTTCTCGGGCCGCGAAACGAACGCGCAGATCGCGAGCGCGCTCAGCGCGCTGGGGCACAAATTCGACACCTGGGACGTGAACGGCCCGACGAGCGGCATCGGGAACTGCCTCGGCGGTTCCGACCCCGCCGACCAGCAGTACCACTGGCCGACGACGAGCGTGAACTCGCTTCTCCAGTACAAGACGATCATCTGGCACTCCGGCGATCTCAGTGCGTTCTCGATCACGCCCGAAGACCAGGCCGTCATCCAGTCGTGGATCCAGCAGTCGGGGAAGGACCGAAATTTCTGGATCTCGGGCGACGACGTCGCGTTCGAGCTGGCGACGCTTGGAAAGGACTTCAATTCCTTCCTCAGCTTCACGGCGGGCGTGAATTACCTTCGAAACGTCTGGGAGAATCCACCCCAGGACACGCTCCGCCCGGTGGTGAACGGCGTCCTTGGCGGACCGGCCGCGGGCCGCAGCTTCCACCTGGCCGGCGGCTGTCCCCTCCTCAGCAAGTTCGACGCCGTGACGCTCTCGGGCCAAGCACAGTCGAGCGGCAAAACCGGAGTCCTGTTCCGGTACCCGAACAACTTGATCGGCACGACGCGATACGCGACGAAGTACGTCACCTTCGGCCCGGACAGCGCCCGTTCCGTCTTCATGGGATTCTCGTTCAACAGCATCGAGGAAGGCGGGGAGCGACTGCAGGTCACCAAGGCGATCGTGGAAACCTACTTCAAGAACACCCCGTGCTACTTTGCGACCGCCGTCCCCGAGACCCCGACGAGTGAGGCGCCGGGTCTCCAGACGCGGCTCTTCCAGAACGTTCCGAATCCGTTCAACCCCTCGACCGAGATCAAGTACACGGTCGGAAGACAGGGGCGCGTGGAGATCGAGATCTTCAACGTCGCCGGCGCGCGCGTCCGCCGTCTCGTCGACGCCGTGCACGACCCCGGCGTCTACAGCAAGCGGTGGGACGGCACCGACGACTCGGGCCGCCCGGTCGCGAGCGGCGCGTACTTCTACCGGTTCCGCGCCGACGGGATGATCGAGTCCAAGAAGCTGATCTTGCTGAAGTGATGCAGTCGCCCCGCGAGGGGCGAGGTTCGAACCTTCGGGGCGGTTCGCATCAGGCGCGGACCGCCCCGCTTCATTTGCCCCCACCCCCATCCGAATTTCCGCCGCGCTCACCGTGCCGCCACCCGCGTCGTCGAGCCGTCCCGCCGAAACCGAGATCCCGCGCCAACGAACGATGACCGCCAAACCGAACCGCCCCGGGCTCCGCCCGCGAGCCACGCGGAGCGCCGCGCCTTCACCGAGCGACAGGTCGGCGGCGAGTCGCGGACTTCCTGGATCACCCCCGACCCGGTCGATCCAGGCCAACGCAACCGGCCCCGAGGCCACGCGCGCCGCGAAGGCCACGGATGCCTCCACGCCGAGTCGATCCAGCGCCGCACTTCGCGCGATTCGGTCGGAGAGGACCAGGAACACCCCGCGCACACGGTCGCGCGTGACTTGTGCACGCGCCGCGACCGAAGCCGCCCAGCCGCCCGTCGGCGGTTCGCCCTCGACGGCGAAGCCGAGACGCTCGAGCGCGATGCCGAACGCCACGGCGCGATCGCCCCGCTCTCGAACGCTCAGGCAAAGCGAAGTCTCGGTCGCACCGGCGCCGCCCGTTCGGGCGAGGGAGAAGGCGCCCTCGAAGGCGGCCGCGCCATGCCCTGCGGCGACGCGCTCGTAGGCGAGGCCTTCGATTCCGTACAGATCGGCGTGGGCCAGCGATGCCCAGGGCCCGATCCGCCGCGCCCCCCACGCGCCGGCATCGATGCCCCAGCCGGCCACGCCGGCAGGAATGTCGAGCGAGGCCGTGCCCAACGCCGCCGGCGAGGCGTCCCGCAGCTCGAACGCGGCGGCCGCGACGCGCGGCAGCGCGACCGACGCCCCGGCCAGCGAAACGAATGCCGCCGCGACGCCGAGGCACGAGCGCGCGAAGGAACGCCGCCTGATCCCCGCGCCCGCCTTCATCGCGCCTCCCCCGAAACGGCGACCGCCAATACCGAGACGCGTGGTCGAGTACCTTCCGAGACTCCCTCCGCGCGCACGATGTAGATCCCGGCCGGGACGGGTTGTCCCGCGTCGTCTCGGCCGTCCCAGGCGAACGCACCCTCGGAGACGAATCGCTGCCCTCGGAGGAGCACGCGACGGGCCCGCCCCAAGAGGTCGCGCACGTCCACCGTGAGCGCCAGATGGCGTGCCTCCGGCGTCAGGCGAAAGAGAAGCGGCGTGGCCCCGGCGCGGCGAAGGACGTTCGCGCTGGCCACGAGCAGCGGCCCTCGTGGCGATGCGCCCGGCTCCGGCGCGCGGAGTGAGTTCGGCAGGCCCGGCGTGCCTCGAGATGGATCGACGCACTCGCCCCACGATCCCGGCGCGGCGCTCGGAAGGTCGGGCGATAGCCGCTCGAGCGACCCGCCGCGGGTGGCGGCGTCGCTTCGATACGGAACCGCATCCGACGGCGATCCCCCGGGTCCCCCGGGTCCCCCCGGTCCAAAGAGCCGCACGACGTCGGAGAAACCCGACGCGCCCAGCACGTCGTTGAGCGACGGCCATCCTCCGACGACTCCAAGGACGGCGCCCGCAGCGAGTCCGTAGTTCGAGGCAACCCGCGTGGGATCTTGGGCGATGATCAGGAACTCCCCCGCCGCCGCGGGCCTCGGCGTCGGGCCGCGTTCGATCGCCCGCGGCGACGCGGTCGCGTCGGCCAGGGCGAAGAGACCGACATCCGGTACCGGCTCTCGGAACCAGAGCTCGACCCATTCGCCCGAACCCGCGTCGCGGAAGGCGATCTCGTGAATCACGGCGGGCGCGGCGACGCACCGAACGGGGACGACGGCGGTGTCCGCGAGATCGGCCGTCGGAACGCCCTCCGCAACCTCGAGCCGGGCCCGAAACAGAAATGCGCCCGATTGCGGAGCGGGAATCGACAAGGACACGAGGGCGCTCTCTCCGGACGCGAGCGAAACGCCGGGACTCATCGCGGGTGGTTCGGCGTCCGCGACGAGCCGCCAGCGCGTCCCCGCGAGATCCAGGCGGCCGCGGTTTCGGACATTCGCGACGAACATCATTGGCTCGCCGGGCCAGGCGACGATGGGCGTCACCGTGGCCGAGGCGCGGTCGAACACGAGCCGCTCCTCCGGATGATTCGCCCGGCCTGGGGTCGGGGCCGCCTCGTCCGCCCAGTCCGCCGCGTTCGAGTCCCCGTCCCGTCCGTCCTCCCGCCGCGCCAGGCTGTGTCCCGAGGGTACGTCGGGCGCGGGGGCGCTCTCGAAGAGCGAGCCGGATTCGAGGTCGCCCCACCCCAGGCGGTCGAGCGGAACGCCGTCGCGAGTGAGCCGGACGGCATCCGGGCCGTTTTGGATCGGGCCGACGAGCGCCAATCCCGAGACGAGATACGCGGCGTGCGGTGGCACGGAGTCGGACGGTTGGCCCCGATGGATCACGACCCACGCCTCCGGGTGCGCCCCATCGCCGGCCTCGATCGCGATGCCCGCGAGTGCGCGCGGCAGGTCGTCTCCATTCCAGAGCTCGACGAACTCCATCCCCTCGTCCGCTCCCGCGGGGTCGTACAGGACTTCGTTCAGAACGAGATCGGCCCGGGCGGGACACGCAAGGGAAATGACATAAAGAAGCACAAAGGATCGCATCTCGGTTCCTCCGGAGAACGGAGGCGATGGAGGAGCGATGGTCGAAGTCGGGAGATCCGGGATCGGGGCCCGGCGCGAAACGCTGTTACGGGGTATGGGCGAACGAGGACTGCTAGAGCAGGTGGAACCTTCGCCGGAGCGCCCACTCGACGGTCAGGCCGAGCACGAGCACCGCGAATAGAAACGGATTGTGAAAGAGATCCATCTCCGCGAGCCGGGCGCGCGCCAGATCCGGCGAACGAAGCCGGTCGAGCACGGGCTTCGGCGATTCGATCGACGCGGAGGCGCCGCCCGACCGTTCGCCGAGACGCTTCAAGAGGTCGATCTCGGCGGCCAGCGATTCGAACTCGATGCCCTGGCCGCCGACCGCGACGCGAACGCTGTCCCGGCCGATCACCCTTCCGCCCGCCTCGACGCGCGCGCTCAACACGTAGGTTCCGGGACGGACGGCGATCGAGCCGGTAAACGCGCCGCGGGCCGTTTCAGCCAGCGTCGTATCGGCGGACGCGCCACCCCCGACACGACGTGCACGAACGATCGCCCGCGGGGCGCCCCCGCGACCTTGGGCCGTTGGAATCGCCGCCGTGACGCGCACCGCGATGGCACGCCCTTCCGGGGTGATCTCGGGCGCGGAGAGGCGCACCGGCTGATCGTCGTCGCCCGCGGCGAGCCACTTGCAGAGTCCGCCGAAGAACGCGGGTTCGACTCCGGCGCCCGCACCCGCGCCGAGGCCGGACGCCGTGAGCCCCCAACGGTAGACGCCGGCCGCGTTCAGGACCGCCACGCGGCCGGCCCCGATCCGGCCCGCGAGGAGAAGCGGCACAGCCTGGTTATTGATCTGCCCCACGAGCAGCGGAGCCAAGGATCCCCCGGACACGCCGAGGGCAATCACCGGTTTCACCGGAGGTAGCGCGCGCCAGGTCGCGGCCGCGCTCGCGGCGTCGCCGCCCAGGAGCGAGATCTGATGGGTCCGCCCCGCGGGGGCGAGGTCGGCCGTCGCGACCTGTCCCGGCGAATCGCCCCAGAATCTCCAGATAAGCCCGAGCGAGCGGGAGAACGGCGTCTCGGGGGGAAGCCGGCCCTCCGGGTCGAGCCAAAGCAGCACTCCACCGCCCCGTTCGACGTAGCGCGCCAGCTCCGCGGCCCGCTCCTGCGTGACGACGCGCGCGTCGTAGCGCACGACGACCGCCGGCGCGCCGTCCAGGAGCGCCGCGAACGAAGCGGGCTGGCCCGAGAGGGGCGCCACCATGGAGGGCCCCGCCGGAACCGCGCGGACCGCGGCCCACGCCGTATCCGACTCGAGGCCGCGGGCCAGCGAGCGAAGGTCCCAGTCCCACGAGGCCGCCACGATCGGTACGCGGCGGCGCGCTTCGCGAACGTCGATCGCGATCAAGCGCCGCTTGTTCTCGCGCATCGGATCGCCGGCGATCTCGTCCAGGGCCACCCAGAGGAATCGCTTGCCGCGCGCGCTCGGAGTGAACGGAATCGCCACGCGAGCCGAGGCTCCGGCCGATTCCAACGCGAACGTCCCGCGTCCCAGCTCGCGCCCGTCCTCGAGCAAACGCGCCACGCCTCGCGCGGGAGGCCGCTTGCCCTGCCGTACGATGACATGGATCGCGGTGGGCGATCCGAGGATCGCCTCCGCGGGCGCCTCGACGCCCGCGATCCCGACGGTCGGCGGATCGTCGGCCGACCCGACCGACAACGCGAAGGCCGGAAGCGAGGGATCGACGGTTCGCTCCGGATCCTCGCCGCGGTTCACGGCGCCGTCGCTCAAGACGACGAGTGCCGCGACCGAATCGGGATCCGCGCGGTGGAACGCCTCGCGAATCGCGTCGCCGAGCGCAGTCTCGCCGGAACGCGCGGCGGCGGTGCGATCGTCGCGAAGCGCGCGTTGGTCGCGCCCGAATGGACCGAGCGTCGCGTCGAAGGGAGCGAGACGGACGTCGAACCGGCCGCGCAACTCCGACGCGATCGCGAGCGCCGCCGAGTCCGCCGCCTCGAGGCGGCTCCGCCCTCCGGAGGCGTCGCGCACGTTCATGCTCCCGGAATGATCCACGAGCACGAGGAGGCGATTTCGCTCCTTGCCGGCGGTCGGGTAGTGCGCGACCGGAGCGAGCGACGCGGCCGTGAGCGCGGCCAGTGTCAGGAGGCGCGTCCAGAGGAGAATGGCGCGACGGCGCTTCGTAAGTGCCGGATATCGAGAGCCGTACGCCCAGACCGCCGCGACGAACGCGGCGGCAATCAAGACCAGCGCAATGGGGACGGGCGTCAGTTCCAGGTCGAGCTTCACGCGACTAGAGTACCCCGCGCAGACGAAGAAGGGTCCGTACGATCGGAATGAAGATCATAGATCATTGGAAATCGGGGGGAAATCAAGGGGGCGGCGTTTCAGGGGAGGAGGTGCAACCATCGCGGGGCCGTACGGAGAACGGTACGTCGCTCCCCGCGATGGGTCAAGAAATTTTCATGAGGCCGTGGGCGCCTCGCCCTTGGCGAACGACTGGCGTCCTTCGCGCGTGTCGAGTCCGAGCTTTCGAAGCAGGACGTAGAGCTGGACCGGATTGAGATCGCGTCCGCCGTTTTCCGCGCGGCGAAGCTCCTTCTGGATTCGCATGAGCCCGTAGTCCGGGTGACGCTTCGCGATCTCGCGAACCATGTCCTCGTCGGAGAGCACGGTTTCGGACCGGTGCGACCCCGAGGCCGTTGCCGACTCGAGCTGCGTCGCCGTCGGTGCGGGCTCGTTCGCGGGAACGATCGGTCCGAAGGACGACACCGCGAGCTCGGCATCGGGATAGGCCTGGAGGATGTTCTCGAATTCCAACAGGTCGAAGACCTCGCGCACGTCCGCGATCATTCCGGCGAGCTTGAGATCGCCGCCCTGTTCGCGGATCTCGCGGATCTCGCTGATGAAGATGCCCCATCCCGCGCTCGAGATGTACTCGACGCGCGTGAGATCCACGACGATGTGGTAGCGCTTCTCTCGCAAGAGCGCCTGCATCCGCCGCTCCAATTCCGGGCTCGTCGTCGTATCGACGTAGCCGGAGACGCGAAGGACCGATACACCGCGGTTCGCGACCGCTTCCTCCACGTAGACGTCGATTCCCTTCATGCTCCCCCTCCTCCTGAATCGTTCGATGGGGCCGGGTCCGTCGAGCGAAGAGCCGTCCCCAACCTCGCTATACGTTTATCGGAACCGTTTTGAGCGAACTCAAGCCTTTTCTCCCGCGTGTTGAGCTTGTTCCGGCGGAGCGTCTCGTAAATCGCGCGCTCGGAAAGCTCGTCACGGCATCGCTTTACGGACTTCAGCAATTCCAGGATTCGCTTCGCGCCCAGCTCCGGCTCGGCCCGGACGATCTCGAGGATGGCCGCCTCCTCCTCGAGGCTCGCCCGCGCCAGCCCGATCGACTTCCGCACGGGCTTGAGCCCCTCCGCGTCCCCCATCGTCTCCACGCGGCGGCGATAGCGATAGTACGTGGACGGCGTCACGCGGAGCCGCTCGCACGCCTCGCCGACCGGCACCTGCTCCTCCTCGACGAGCCGGAAGAGCTCGCGCCGCGTCTCCTCGAGGCGCTCCTCCACCTGGGTCTTCTCCTTGACCGCCACGAGCGTGATGTCGTCGTTCTGGAGCGCGCCCGCGGTGAACTCGTGGATCTCCGCGTTCAGCGCGTCGGCGAATTCCTGCGCCGAGCGGTGCCCGTGCCGTTTGATCGACGCCAAGAGGCGCGCTTCACCGAACTGGTCGCGCGACGGGTTCATCGCCTCGGTGATCCCGTCCGTGTAGATCACCAGCATGTCGTCCTGGCGCAGCGTCAGCTTCTCGACGGAGATCGTCTTCCGGAAGAGATCCTGGTCCGACGCGTTGATCCCCACGGGAATCCCCTTCGGCTTCAGGAAGTAGGTCGCGTCCTGCCCGCCGCGGTAGAGGATCATCGGATTGTGCCCGGCGCTCGCGTAGCTCACGGCCCGGTTGATCGAGTCGAGCACGACGTAGAACATGGTCACGAACATTCCTTTCCGCATGTCCTCCGTCACGAACGTGTTCATCTTGGACATCACGTCGGACGCCGAGCGATTGCCACGCGCTTCCATGCGGAGCGCCGTCCGGATCATCGTCATGACGAGCGAGCCGGGAACGCCCTTGCCCGAGACGTCCGCCACGACGACGCCCTTGGTGCGGTCGTCCACGTCGATGAAGTCGAAATAGTCGCCGCCGACCTCCTTGGCCGCCCGGTAGAGGTAGCCGATCTCGAATCCCTCGAGGTCGGGCACCTTCTTCGGAAGCAGGGTCTGCTGGATCTCCTGCGCGACCTGCATTTCGCGCTGGAGCCGCTCCTGCTCCATCACGTTGCCCTGCGCGGCCCGGAACTTGGCCGTCACCTCGTTGAACGCCCGCGCGATGTCGTCGATCTCCTCGTTGCCGCTCGCGCCGATGTCGGTGAGCATCTGGCCCTCGCCGATCGCGCGCACCGTGTCCGAGAGCGCCTGGATCGGCCGCACGAAGATGCTGATCAGGATCGCGCTCAAGACGCAGCCGGCGAGGAGCGTCAGGAGCGCGATGGTGCCGATCTCGGTTCGGGCTCGGCGCACGCGCTCGTTGATGGCCGATTCCTTGAGCGACAGTTCGATCCAGCCCGAAGGCGCGCCTCCCTCGGCCGAGGGGCGCACGACTGGCTCGTAGACGGTCCGCGTGTCCCGGTCGCGGATCACTCCAGCCTTGGGGATCAACCGGCGCGTGAAGAGCTCGTCGAATTGGTCGGAGCCCCAAACCCGTCCGGAGGCGTCGAGCACGCGCGCGGTGGCGTATTCCGGATGCGCCTTGAGGAGCGCGCGGATCGATTGATTGAGGAGCGTCTGCTCGATCGACATGGGCTCGGGCCGGCCGAGCACCCCGAGCGCCGGGGTCGAAAGCGTCTTGGCGCCGCTTCGGGCCTGCTCCACCGATTCCTCGGCGATCGAGCGGGACTGCCGCCAGTGGATCAGCCCGAACGCCACGACCACGAGAAGCGTCAGGGCGCCGAATGCCTGGAGCGTGTACGCGAAGCGGAGCGACCGTCGCGGCTTTTCCTTCCCCTTCCGCTTTCGCCGGCCGCGCCGGTCGAGCCGCTTCGACATCGTCAGCGTATTGCCGTCGTGTCCGGCGCGGTAGCGCACCTCGTCCATCAACTGATTCATGAGGAAGACGCCGAGGCCGCCGCGCTTTCGGGTCTCGACGTACATCTTGAGGTCGGGGCTCTTGACGTTTCGGAGGTCGAACGCGCTCCCCTGATCGCGGATCGCGATCGAGAACTCGCGCCCATTTCCGGTGACGACGACCTCGATGAACCCGTGGCCGCCCTTGTAGCCGTGCTTGATGACGTTGGTGCACGCCTCGTCGACGGCGAGCTTCGTGTTGGCGAGGATCTTGTTCGGGATGAGGAGCTTTTCGCCAGCGTCCTGAATGAAGTCGCGAACGTCGGCGAGGTTCCGCTCCTCCGCCTCCACGCGGATCTGGAGCCGGCGCGTCGGGATCGTCCGTGGTCCCTTCGATCCAATCATCGCCGCGCCTCCGGTTTCATGCGCTCGCGCGCTTCGAGCACGTTCCGGCGTGCGCTCTCGTTCAGCGGATCGATGACCAGGATCTGCTCCCAGTTCCGGAGCGCTTCCTTGTAATCGCCCGTCGTGAACGCCTCCATGCCCTTGATGTAGAGCTGCTTGATCCGGGCATCGAGCTCGGGCTTGGGCGTCGAGAGACGCCGCTCGATGCGGTCCCGCCACGCGCGTGCTTCTTCGCTCGCCG
>DATEND010000022.1:0-2882 GCA_035275245.1 Candidatus Eiseniibacteriota bacterium | reverse complement strand
GCCGGCGATCGTGTTGAAGATCGTGCTCTTACCGGCGCCCGTTGGGCCGACGAGAAGCACGACGAGCGGAGCATCCAGCGATGCAGCCCGGATCCGGATGTGACCACGAAGATGGTCGGCGAGCTGTCGGGCTCGCGTGCGCGCGGCGTCGCTACGCGGTGCGGAGGCGAGCCGCCGTGTCGCAAGGTCGTCCAGCCGCTCAACGAGCACGCGAAGCTCGACCGGGTCCGTTCCGATCATCCGGCGACCCTATCCGGGAACGCGACCCCGCAGCGACGACAGACGGGTCGTCAGGGCTGGCGTCAGCGTTGCAAGGGGACCGAACGGACTAGGCTCCTCAACAGAACAACGTGATGCAGGGTGCGTGAGAACGACCGATGCCCGACGAGACACGGATTGATCGTTGGCTGTGCGCGGTGCGCCTCGTGAAGACGCGGCCGATGGCGACCCAGCTGTGCGATGGCGGGCACGTCCGCGTCAACGGCAACCCGGCCAAGCCGTCGACCAAGGTCCGAGCCGGCGACGTGGTGCACGCGCTGATCGCCGAGCGTGAACGGATCGTCGAGGTCGTTCAGCCGATCGAAACGCGCGTCGGCGCGCCGGTCGCCGCCACGTGCTACGTCGACAACAGTCCGCCGCCGGTCATCCGAGAGATCGCGCCCGGCATCAAGGCGATCCGAGGGGAGGGTCGGCCGAGCAAGCGCCTGCGCCGCGAGCTCGAGCGAATGCGGCGGGCGGGCCACCCGTAGACTCGACGCCGTGACGGACTACTTGCGCGCGGAGGCGGCAGCCCGGCCCGGATCGATCAGGACACCCTGGACGAGCTTGTGGACCTCGAGATCGTCCAGCCGGATGCCGGTGATCGATTCGGCGAAGGCGCGGTCCGGAAGCTGGCGCTCGTCGGGAGCCTCATCACAAGCGGCATCCCGGCGACCGCGTTCGCGGCGGAGCTCCATTCGGGGCGCTTCAACATGCGCTTCCTCGACAACCCCGGCGTCGCGAACGTTCTCGAGCTCGACCTCGAGCTGCCAAAGGCGCGGTAGCTGCCGCGGCCTTTCGACTCCACTTTCACCGGCGCCGTCCGCTGGACTGGTCAGCGCGGCCGGGATCGAGCGCGAACGCGCGGAGTCGGGGCCTTCGATATGATCGCGGCCGCGTCTTAGGGGTCCCTTACTCCGGCTGATCTCCGAGGATCGACTACGCTCGTTCGATCGGAGGTAGGGCGTTGGATGAGGGCTTGAAGTTGGGCGAGCTCGCGCTAGTTGTGGCCACGCTGGGTCTTGTCGCAGCCACGATTCTGCTGTGGTGGGAAGCGCGGAAGCTCCGGACCGAGGCGAACGTGGTCGTATGGGCCGCTCCGTGGGAACTAGCCGGAGGCCTCTACATCGCGATCCTGCTACAGAACGCCGGGCCAGTCATTGCGCGAGAAGTGCGGTTGACCTGGCGACTGGCACGTACCGTCGATGGGCGGAACGGCGTTCTCAGCGAGCCGATCATCGAGGTCGGCTTCCGCCGAACGATCCCGATGAAGTGGGCGACCCTCGATCAACTGGCCGCAGAGGCTGCGACCATCGAAGCAGACCTCACGTGGCGTGACGGAAGGCGGGGGCGACAGTCCCAGACTCTTCGCATCTCCGCGCAGCAGATCAAGGATGACTACGACGAGAGCGGCGCCCTACCAAGGCCTTCCCAGCTCGAAGTCCTAGGCCAGATCCGAGACCAAATCAAGGAACTGGTCGAGAAGTAGGTCGCGTGCACATGATTTTCGAACGGGGCCAACGCCGCACGTCGGCGTTCTTCCCGGTCCACAACCTCAAGTTGGATCGACCGTGGCGGGTAGGCCGCGTGGTATTTCGGACGGGTGAGGAAGTCCGTGATCGGCTCGACAGGGCGTTGGCGGCGGGGTCCGAGGACAACGGTGCCGCCTTCAGGTACCTGCGTGAAGCGGCGGGCGGATGGACCGCTTGCGCCGAAGTCCGAACACCTACTCGCCCCGACCTCAAGGACAAGGCACTCATCCCGGGGCTTCGCGCCAAGGCGCGGGATGCGGTCGCTGTACTCCGCCTATTCGCCGAATCGGAGAGCCTTGGAGGATCTACCGATGACCAGTCCTTCGGATGGGAATCGGAGTTGAGGATCGAGTTGTCCCAGTACGTCGCTCTTCGCGACGGAAGAATCGTTCAGGCAGGCACCGAGTGGCTCGGGGCCGCATTCCCCGTAGAGCTCTTCGAGCAAGACTGCGCCACGTTCATTGACGACGCACGATTCCGGCATCTCGGCCGGGTCATCGCGTCCCGTCGGCGATCCCCGTTCGACCGCCAACTCTTGACCGCCCTTCGGGCTTACGACACGGCGATTCTCCCCCAGCCAGACCAGGTTCGCGTCGTCCTGTTGGCTACAGCCATGGAGGCAATCCTTGGCGACGACAAGTCATTCGATCGAGCCCATCGGATCGCCCGGCGATCGGCCTATGTGACCTGCGTTCCGCCGGGAGACATCAGCCACGCGAATGGACGCCCGACCTGCCTATACATGCGGGCTCCATCCACCGAGACGGTAGAGGTCCTGCAGAGGATGCGAGCGGACGAGAGCCTCGCGTGGGACTGCACGGCCTACACAACAGTCCGGTCTCTCTTCCGGCACCGGAACAACGCAGTCCATCGCGGCGCGACGAACTTCGATGAGCGGGCAATGCGCCAACATCGGTGGGCCGTTCGCGAGGCGCTCCTCGCGACGATCGAGTGGGCCATTGCGCATCGCGGCGAAGGGCTGAAGGACATCGACGCGGGGATCGCATCTCTCCCCGCGAACTAGTCGTGGATAAGGGGAACATAATGAAGGTCGTCCAACGACGACAGGACAAGTCCGACCGGAAGTACTGG
>DATEND010000021.1:0-2055 GCA_035275245.1 Candidatus Eiseniibacteriota bacterium | reverse complement strand
AGAGCGACCTTGAGCGCGCGGTACGCGTGGGCGCGCTCGGCGGCCCGCGGCACGTCGCCACCGGCGACGCCGAAGAGGAGAATTCGGCCGTACCGCCGGCGTCGCATGCCGGGAAGCGCCTCCTGGATCGCGAGCAAGGCGCTCGTCACGTTGGACGCCACGAGCGCATCCCATCGCTCGCGCGTCAGTCGCCGAAGCGGCCCCTCCCAGTAATCCCCCGCCGCGTGCACCAGCATGTCCGGTGCTCCGGCGCGTCCCCCCGCCTTCCGTAGGAGCGCCCGGATTCGCGCGGGACGAAGCGCGTCGGCACGAGCCGTCCGAAGCGGCACCTCGCGCGCGGCGGCGATCGAGCGAAGCTCGGCGAGCGGCGTGGCCCTCCGGCCGACGGCCAGCACGTCGGCGCCTTCGCGAGCCAACGCCAGCGCCACGGCCCGCCCCAATCCGCGCGAGCCGCCGATCACCAGCGCCGAACGGCCTTGAAACCCGGTCGTCGGCTGCTCCGTCTTGGTCCGTTTCATGGCCTGTGCTACTATAAGTGGCTACAGACACAAGTCAATCGAGGGCCCGGGACCCATGAACGACCAGCGCTGGGAAGAAGTGCTTCGCCGGCTCGACAAGACGTTCGGCGATCTCGAATTCGACGAGCTCGAGGACGAAGAGACGCACGCCGTCACCGAGTCCGTCGTCTGGACGAGCCCGCAGGGAAAACTCCGCCTCGCGCGCACGACGAAGCCCTTGGTCGTGGACAAGAAGATGCACTACTCGAACCGCGCCGGCGGGGAGAGTCATGTGGAATACATCTACTCCAAGACGGAGACCACGAGCCGGGTCCGGCTCTTCAAGTGGTCCGATTCCCTCAATGACTGGGAGGAGATCGACGCCGCCCAACTGACCGGGCAGGAGGCGCGCTAGCCGGTGGATCGCCACGTCGGGCTCGACTTGGTGCGCATCACCGAGGCTGCCGCGCTCGCCTGCGCCCGGTGGATGGGACGCGGCGACGCCAACGCGGCCGATCAGGCCGCCGTCAACGCGATGCGCCGTGCCTTCGACCAAGTCGACATCCGCGGCACGGTCGTCATCGGCGAAGGCGAGCGCGACGAAGCGCCGATGCTCTATATCGGAGAGCGCGTCGGAACCGGGTACGGGCCGCAAGTGGACATCGCGCTCGATCCGCTCGAGTGCACCAATTCGGTGGCCAGCGGGCGACCGAACGCGCTCGCCGTGATCGCGATGGCCCAGAAGGGGCACTTCCTCCACGCCCCGGACACGTACATGGAGAAGATCGCGGTCGGCCCGAAAGCCGTCGGCGCGATCGATCTCTCCCGAACCATCGAGGAGAACCTCGAATCGGTCGCCGCCGCGAAAGGCTACCGGCTCGCGGATCTCACGGTCGTCATCCTCGATCGCCCCCGTCATGAAGAGATCATCCAGCGCGTCCGCCGCGTCGGCTCCCGCATCCACCTGATTCCGGACGGAGACGTATCCGCCGCGATCGCCACGGCCGCCGACTCGACCGGCGTCGACGTTCTGATCGGAATCGGCGGCGCGCCCGAGGGCGTCCTCGCCGCGTCGGCGCTTCGCTGCCTCGGCGGGTCGATGCAGGGCCGGCTCAAGTTTCGAAGCGACGAGGAGAAGGAGCGCGCGAAGAAGATGGGCATCACCGATCTCGACCGCATCTACACGGAGACCGATCTCGCGCGCGGCGACTCGGTCGTGTTCGCCACCACCGGCGTCACCGACGGCGACATGCTCGACGGCGTCCGCTTCACCGGCGACGGCGCGGAGACACACTCGATGGTGATGCGCGTCAAGACCGGGACCGTGCGAACGATCCGCACGAAATACCGCTTCGACAAGTCCGCGGAGCGGTCCCTCGCCGCCGAGCATGCCGATGAATCCCGCGGCGCCTAAAGCGCCCCTCGACCTGCTGGCGGTCGGCGCTCATCCGGACGACGTCGAGATTTCCTGCGGCGGCACGCTCGCGCTCGCGGCGGCGCAGGGCCTCGAGGTCGGGATTCTCGACTTGACGCGCGGCGAGCTCGGAACGAACGGCAC
>DATEND010000020.1:0-4586 GCA_035275245.1 Candidatus Eiseniibacteriota bacterium | reverse complement strand
TCCAGCGGGCCAACGTCGCCACGCCAACTTTTCACCAGGAGCGGATCCTGCAGCACGCGGACGGGTTCCTCTTCGAGATCATCACGAACGGGTTGGCGCTGATGCCCTCGTACCGCTGGGCGATCCCTCCGGCGGACCGGTGGGCGATCATCGCGCACGTGCGAGAGCTCCAGCAGAAGCGCCAGGCCAGCGCCACGGCCGCCCCTCCTGCCGCCGCACCGGCGGCGGCGGACAAGCCCGCGGGGGTCAAGTGAAGAACCGCAAGCTGCTGGTGCTTCTCGGGCCGGTCCTCGGCCTCTTGATGTTCGCAGCGGCGGTCAAGATGGTCTCGTGGATGCTGAGCCACGAGTACCGGGACCCTTACCGCGCCCCGGTCGCGACCGTGGACCAGACGCCGCGCGCCGCGGGAGAGGCCGAGGCGGCGGCCGCCGCGACCAAGCAGGCCGAGGCGAAGCCCTACGTCGAAGCTGAGTACCGCAGATTCCCCGTCGTCGGCAGCCGCGTGGCCATCTGGGCGGTCGCGCAGCTTCACCTGCTGTTCGCGGCGTTCGTCCTCGCCGTCCCCATCTTCGCGATCATCATCGAGGCGATCGGCTACTGGACGGGAGACAAGCGATACGACCGGCTCGCGCACGAGTTCGCGAAGCTGCTCTCGGTCTCCTTCTCGCTCACCGCGACGTTCGGCGCGTGCCTGACGTTCATGCTCATCATCCTGTATCCGAAGTTCACGGGCTACCTGATGAGCGTGTTCTCTCCCACATTCCTGCCGTACGTCCTGCTCTTCTTCGCGGAAGCCTTCTTCCTCTACACCTACTATTACGGTTGGGGGAAGTTCCATCCCCTGATCCACCTTGTTCTGGGGCTCGGCCTCAACCTCGTCGGCACGGCGATCATGTTCATCGCCAATGCCTGGCTCACGTTCATGATGTCGCCCAAGGGCGTGTCGAGCAAAGGGGCGCTCATCTCTCTCACGGACGCGATCTACAACTACACGTGGATGCCGATCAACGTCCATCGTGTCATCGCGAACGTCGCCTTCGGCGGATCGGTCGCCGCCGCCTACGCGGCCTTCAAGTTCCTGCAGGCGGACAACGACGAGGATCGCGCGCACTACGACTGGATGGGCTACATCGGGAACTTCGTCGCGATCAGCGCCTTCCTGCCGCTGCCCTTCGCCGGCTACTGGCTCGCGAAGGAGATCTACGCCTACTCGCAGACGCTCGGACTGACGATGATGGGCGGGGCCTTCTCGTGGCTCTTCATCATCCAGGCGGTCCTGATCGGGAACCTCTTCCTCGGCGCCAACTATTACCTCTGGCTCGGCATGGGGCGGGTCGAGGGGAAGCAGCCGATCCAGAAGGTCATCAAGTACCTGCTCATCGCGATCGTGCTCTGCTTCATGGTCTGGGCGACGCCCCGGTCGATCATCGCGACGGTCTCCGAGGTCCGGGCGATGCGAGGATCGGCGCACCCGATCCTGGGCTTCCTCGGCGTCATGTCGGCGAAGAACACCGCCGTCAACATCTTGATCCTCACGACCTTCATGAGCTTCCTCCTCTACCGCCGGACGGGGAAGATCGCCACGGTGGCGTGGGCGAAGATGGGCCATGCGGCGCAACTCACGATCTTCGCGGCCGCCGCCGTCTTCGTCATCTTCCTCGGCGTCTACGGGTACTTCGTCGAGGCGTCGGTCCGCATCGGGCTCTCGGTGCCGCAGGTCGGTTCGGTGCTGTTCGCCATGATCGCGATCACGGCCATCGACCTTCCGCTCTACCGCGGGGCGAAGACGGCCGAAGTCCGCTGGGGAAGGATTCCGGCGATCTCTCAATACGTCCTGATCTTCATCGCGGTGACCTTCACGTGGCTGATGGGGCTCATGGGCTACGTGCGCTCCGGGCTCCGCCAGCACTGGCACGTCTACGGCATCATTCGGGACAACTCGCCCGACGCCTTTACGCCCACTCTTGGTTTCGCGACGCAGGTCGTCTCCGTGACGGTTCTGATCTTCTTCCTCCTGATTGGCTTCGTGTTCTGGCTCTCGAGCCTGCATGACAAGCCCGACTACCAGCCATCCGGCGTGAAGGCGGACGAGGCCCCGCCGGCGCTGACTCCGCATAGAGGGAGTCACACGTCATGAGGGTCCCGGTCGCGGCGCGGATCGGCGCGCTCGTCCTTGCGACGACGGCGTTCTACGGCTATGTCGGCCAGATGGTGCCTCAGAAGGAAGTGCTGCCTCCTCAGGAGATCGTGCTGAGAACCGACCTGACCACGGCCGACATGGTCAAGGTCGGCCGCGAGATCATGGAGGGCAAGGGACTCTGCGTGACCTGCCATACGATCGGCAAGAGCGGGGCGCTCCGGTTCCCCGACCTCGAGGGCGTCGGGGCACGGGCGAAGACCCGGATCGCGGGGATGAGCGACGTGGACTACCTCGCCCAATCGTTGTACGAACCCAACGTCTTCATCGTGCCGGGATTCAATCCGGGGATGCCCGTGATCAGCCAGCCTCCGATCGGCCTTAGCGATCAGGAGATCCTCTGCGTGATCGCCTACCTCCAGTCGCTGGGCGGCACGCCGACAGTCACCCTTCAGACGACGCACCGCTACAGCAGCGCCGCGGCCGCACCGGCCGGGGGAGCGGCTCCCAAATGAAGATCCTGGTCGTCCTCGCCGTGGCCGTGGTGTTCGCGCTGCTTCGCTTCCGCAAGGCGGGTCTGCTGCTGTGGGCCGGCGCCTGGTGGGTAGGGATCTACGTCCTCCTGCGGTTCGGATTCACCGTCCCGATTCCCTCTTCCGTCGTCTCGCTCTACATGGGGATCATCACGATCGCGATCCTCGCGTACGTGTCGTCCAGCGAGGAGCGCCGCGAAGAAGTCGCCGGCCCGCTCGTGCGGCTCATCACGGAGAAGCGCTACACGGTGCCCCTCTTCGCGACGGTGGTCCTCATCCCGGCGCTCGCGGCCGCGAACGTCTACGTCAAGATGAGCGTCCCGCTCGAGCCGCCTCTCTTCTCGCGCACGGTCCATCCGGCATCGCCCACGGACATCACGGTCCACAACAAGAAAATCGATCTCGACGCCGGAGAGAACCCGTTCCTGAAGCTCGAGACGTCGAATCCGGCGCAGTTCCGGACCCACGTCGAGAACGGGCGGAAGATCTACTATCGCAACTGCGTCTTCTGCCACGGCGACAACCTGACCGGCAACGGCATCTTCGTGCACGGGCTGGACCCGATCCCGACCAACTTCGCCGACCAGGGGGCGATCGCGATGTTGCGCGACACGTTTCTGTTCTGGCGGATTGCCAAGGGAGGCCCGGGGCTGCCCGAGGAAGGAGGCCCCTGGGACTCGGCGATGCCCGCCTGGGAGAAACACCTGAAGGAAGAGGAGATCTGGGAAGCGATCCTCTTTCTCTACGATTTCACGGGCCAGAAGCCTCGCGCCAAAGAGGAGCACGCGAAGCAATGACTCCGCCTCCGCTCAAGAGCTACGGCGAGACAGGCTCTCGCCTGATTGGTGCCCGCTCGTCGCTCGCCGCGCTCGCGGCCTGGTGCCTCGCGTTCCTGATCGCCTCCTCGTCCGGCGGGCCGGCGGGATCGGTGCGTGCGCAGGGTCCTGACGTTGGGACCGACGCGCAGCGGGAATCAGGCAAGAAGCTCTACCTTAAGTACTGCTCGCAGTGCCACGGGGACAACGGCGACGGCGAAGGCTACGCCGCCCCGCATCTGCGTCCGAGGCCCCGGAACTTCACGACGGGCAAGTACAAGATTCGGACGACTCCGACCGGAGGACTCCCGACGCATCAGGACCTCGTGAACATCATCAGGCGCGGGATGCCGTACACCACGATGCCTGCCTGGCCAACCCTGTCGGACCAGGAAGTGTCGGATCTCGCCTACTTCCTGACGACGTTTTCTCCGGAGTTCGCGAAGCCCGAGAACACCCCCAAGCCCGTGACGATCCCGAGCGCGCCGAGCGCGACGAAGGAGTCAATCGAGCTCGGGAAGAAGCTCTACGAAGAGACCGGCTGCATCAAGTGCCACGGGGCGCTCGGCCGCGGCGACGGGATTTCGGCGCCAACGCTGATGGACGACTGGGGACACGCGATCCGTCCGGCCGACCTCTCGCAGAGCTGGACCTTCCGTGGCGGTTCATCCCGCGAGGACATCTTCAGGGCGATCACCACGGGGCTCAACGGCACGCCGATGCCGGGGTTCCTCGACGATGCCCTGAAGCCCGAGCAGCGTTGGGCGATCGTGGACTTCATCGAGTCTCTCTCGGGGAGCAGCGGGCCCGGCTATTCCAATCTCGTCGTCGCCAAGTACGTCCAGGACCCGATCGACCTCTCCAAGGGCGCCGCGAACTTCGCCTCCGCGCGCACGGCCCGCTTCCCGGTTGTCGGGCAAATCATGGAGCCCGGACGGTCGTTCCATCCTCCCGCGACGTCGGTGGACGTTCAGGCCATCTACGACACCGAGTCGATCGCCATTCTGGTTCGCTGGCACGACATGAGCGCGGAGAAGACGGGGAAGAACGGTCCGTCGCTTCCCGTGCCGCTGGCGGAGGAAGAGGAGGCGGCGGCACCTG
>DATEND010000019.1:0-2165 GCA_035275245.1 Candidatus Eiseniibacteriota bacterium | reverse complement strand
CCACTTCAAGACGCGCATGTTCTCGCCGTAGCCTGGCCAGAGGAAGCCGCCGGCCGTGCCCTTTCGGAACCAGTTCACCATGAAGATCTTGGGCGGGAAGGGAATCTGGGGCCGCATCTCGAGCCAGTGATGGAAGTAGTCGCCCATGTTGTAGCCGCAGAAGGGAATCATCGCCATGGGGTCGCGACGCACGATGCCGACCTTTCCGGTCGCCGCGGCGGTCGTTTCCGATCCCATCGTGGCGCCCATGTAGACGCCGTGAACCCAATTGAACGATTGGAGCACGAGCGGAACCGTGGTCGCGCGGCGCCCGCCGAAGATGATGGCGGAGATCGGAACGCCGTCGGGATCGTGCACCTGGCGCGAGAGGGCCAGGTTGTTCGACATCGGCGCGGTGAATCTCGAGTTCGGATGCGCGGCCTTCTCGCCGGACTTCGGGTCATAGGGCTTCCCGAGCCAGTCCGTGAGTCCCGGCGGCGGCTCGTCCGTCAGCCCCTCCCACCAGACATCCCCCTCGTCGGTCATGGCGACGTTCGTGAAGATCGTGTCGCGCTCCACGATGCGCATGGCCGTGGGATTCGACTTGGCGCTCGTTCCCGGCGCGACGCCGAAATACCCGGCCTCGGGGTTGATCGCCCAGAGCCGCCCGTCGGACCCGACGCGCATCCAGGCGATGTCGTCGCCTACGGTCCACACCTTCCAGCCGTAGAAGCGGCGCGGCGGAATCAGCATCGCGAAGTTCGTCTTGCCGCAGGCGCTCGGGAAGGCGGCGGCCACGTAGGTCGTCTGGCCCTCGGGGCTCTCGACGCCGAGGATCAGCATGTGCTCGGCGAGCCAGCCTTCCTTCCGCCCCAGGTACGAGCCGATGCGGAGCGCCAGGCACTTCTTCCCGAGGAGCACGTTGCCGCCGTACCCGCTGCCGATCGACCAGATCGTATTGTCTTGAGGGAAGTGGCAGATGAAGCGGCGATCCGGGTTCAGGTCGAGCATCGAATGCAGGCCGCGGTTCCAATCGTTGGAGTCGCCGAGCATCTCGAGCGCCGCCTTGCCCATGCGCGTCATGATGCGCATGGAGAGGACGACGTAGATGCTGTCGGTCACCTCCACTCCCACCTTGGAGAAGGGCGAGCCCAAGGGGCCCATCACGTAGGGAATCACGTACATGGTGCGGCCGCGCATCGAACCGTCGAATAGTTTTCCGAGCTTGGCGTACGCCTCGTCCGGCGCCATCCAGTGGTTCGTCGGGCCGGCTTCGTCCTTCGTGGGCGTGCAGATGAACGTCAGGTGCTCGACGCGCGCCACGTCGTTCGGGTTCGAGCGATGGAGGTAGCAGCCCGGGCGCTTTTTCTGGTTCAGGGGGATCAGGACGCCCGTCGAAACGGCTTCCTCGGTTAGCCGGCGCTTTTCCTGCTCGGATCCGTCGCACCAGACAACCTGCTCGGGCTGGCAGAGCCGAGCCATCTCGCCGACCCAGTCGAGCAGCGTCCGATTCGATGTCATCGGCGTGCCCGACGCGACCTGCTGAGCGTTCGGATTGATGGTTCCTCCTTCGCGTTACGCGGCGCGGGGCCACGATTTAGGACGACAAACGCCGTTCCATTATACCGCATCGACGGCGCGTTGGGGTCCACCGCGACAACCGATTGTCACCCAATCGGATGCGCGAGATAGATCGACATCGGAGGCGTGTCGCCCTAGCTTTGGCGCATGAAAGGGCGGCTGGACTCGTTCCTCCTCTTCGCCGCCGTCCTCTACCTCGTGTTCGTCGTCTACGGAAGCCTCGTGCCGCTCCGCCCGGTCCCGATTCCATTCGACGAGGCGTGGCAGCGGTTCCTCTCGATCCGAACGCTACGCCTCGGCATTCTCGCCCGCGCCGACTGGGTCGCGAACCTATTGCTCATGCTCCCCCTTGCGTTCCTCTGGCTGACGGCCATCGCGACGGGGCGAGGCGCCGCGGGACGGGCGGTCCTGTCCGCCGCCGTTTTGGTTGGCTGCATCGCCCTCGCGTTCGTCATCGAGTTCACGCAGGTCTACTTCCCGCAGCGCACCGTCTCCGTGAACGACATCGTCGCCGAGGGGATCGGCGCCACGCTCGGCGTGCTGCTCTGGTGGGTCTTGGGCGATCGTGCGGCGCGGTGGCTCCGCCGCTGGCAGGAGACCCGGGG
>DATEND010000018.1:0-2696 GCA_035275245.1 Candidatus Eiseniibacteriota bacterium | reverse complement strand
ATCGGTGTGGGCCCGGGTCTCGCGGAGGGCGGCTGAGGCGGCCCTGCGCAAGGTTCCCGGCGAAGCAACTTTCTAGGGCGGCAAGGGGTATCCGGGCAGCGGTCCGTAGTTTCGGGCAGAGCCCGATGTGTTCGAGAGGGCGCGTCCCTCAGGAGGAACGAGCGATGGTTTCCCCCGTGAAACGGTTCCTGGCAGCGGCGACGTTGATCGGCGCCGGTCTCGCCGCGGGTCTTGTGCTTTCGTGGCGAGTGGAGCTCGGGCCCGCCGTGGCCGAGCGCAATCTCGCGTGGGCCGACAGTCGCGGGCAGGTGAACCCCGCGGCGTCACCGGAGAGCCCGTTCGTGTCGGTGGCGGATCGGGTCGTCCCCGCCGTCGTCGCGATCTCCACGGAATCGCGCGCGCCGGGGAAGCGCCAGCAGTTCCACCCGTGGGGCGACATGTTCGAGGACCTGTTCCCGAACGATCCGCGCAACGAGCGTGACACACCGCAACGACCGCCTCGCCAGCAGGGCTCCGGCTCGGGGTTCTTCCTCGACGAGGACGGCTACATCATGACGAACAACCACGTCGTGAACGACGCGGAGAAAGTCACCGTGACGTTGTCCGACGGTAGCGAGTTGGACGCCGAGCTCGTCGGACAGGATCCCGAGACGGACATCGCGCTGATCAAGGTCGATCCCAAGGATCACAAGAAGAGCAAGCTCCCGGCGCTCGAGTTGGGCGACTCGAATTCGATCCGCGTCGGCGACTGGGCGATCGCGGTCGGGAACCCGTTCGGGCAGCTCGCCGGCAGCATGACCGTCGGCGTGATCAGCGCGAAGGGTCGTCAAGATCTGAACATCATGGGCGGCACGCCCCAGTACCAGGACTTCATCCAGACGGATGCGTCGATCAACTTCGGCAACTCCGGGGGACCGCTGGTCAATGTGCACGGCCAGGTCATCGGCGTGAACACGGCGATCAATCCGGCCGGGCAGGGGCTCGGATTCGCGATCCCGATCAACATGGCGCGCCAGATCGCCGATCAGCTGAAGAAGAGCGGTCGCGTCGTGCGCGGTTACCTCGGTATCTACCCCCAGGCGCTGACGCCCGAGCTCGCGGAGAGCCTCGATGCTCCTCGCGAGGAAGGCATCATCATCAGCCAGCTCGAGAGCGACACGCCGGCCGCGCAAGCGGGCCTGCACCAGGGCGACGTCATCATCGAGATGAACGGCAAGGCACTGAATTCGGACGTGAACGCGTTCCGCCTCCAGGTGGCGCAGATGCCGGTGGGCGAGACGATCCATCTCAAGGTCTTCCGCGAAGGGAAGACGCAGAGCGTGGACGTGAAGCTCGGCGAGCGGCCCAGCGCCGTGGTGGCCGGAGCCCCCGGGAAGCCCGTCCAGGACGAGGAGTCCTGGGCCGGTCTGCGTGTCGAAGAGGTCGAACGCGGGGTCGATCGGGGGGTTGAACCCGAGGAAGGCGTGAGAGTGATCGACGTAGAGCCGGACAGCCCCGCAGATGACGCGGGAGTCCACGAAGGCGACATCGTGAAGGAGATCGGGAACATCGAGATCTCCTCGCTCCGCGACTACCGCAACGCGGTGAAGAAGTACGCGGACAAGAAAGCGGTGGCGCTGCTGCTGAAGCGCGATGAGCAGACGCTCTACGTCGGCCTCAAGCCGTAAGCGAGCTACCCCGAGCAAGGGTTGATCATGGCAAGACGCGCTCCCAACTTCGTAGATTCGGACGACTCGTCCCTGGCGATCTATCTCCGGGAGATCCGGCGGACGGGCCTGCTCACTCCCGCAGAGGAAGTGAAGCTCGCTCGGAAGATCCACCGAGGGGACAAGGACGCTCTGAACCGACTGGTCCAGGCGAACCTCCGGTTCGTCGTGGCGGTAGCGCGCACCTATCAGGGTCGTGGGCTGTCGCTCGCAGATCTCATCGAGGAGGGGAATCTCGGCCTGATGAAGGCCGCGCAGCGCTTCGACGAGAAGCGCGGTTTCCGCTTCATCTCCTACGCGATCTGGTGGATTCGACAGTCCATCCTGCAGGCGCTCCACGATCATTCGCGCGTGGTGCGCATCCCGGTGAACCGGGCGGGGCGCGCGTCGCGCATCGATCGCGCGGCACAGGCGCTCGAACAGACGCTCGGAAGACCGGCGACGTCGAGCGACGTTGCGGAGGCACTCGGCATTTCCGAGGAAGAGGTGCGAGAGCACCAATCGTACACGCAGCGCGCAGTTTCGCTCGACGCGCCGGCTTCTGAGGAAGGCGATGCGCCGTTGCTCCAGCTGATCGCGAACGACGAGGCCTCCGATCCGGATGCCCGCATTGCGGAGAAGGATCTGGCGCGGGACCTGCGCGACGCGATGCGCGATCTCGATCCGCGCGAACGGAAGATCCTCACGGACTACTTCGGCATCGAGACCGGCGAGGGCGTCACGCTGGAGTCGATCGGGAAGGAGCTGGGGCTCACGCGCGAGCGCGTGCGCCAGCTCAAGGAGCGCGCGATCCGAAAGCTTTTCCTGCGAAAGGACCGCGAGAAGCTCCGTTCGTACCTCGCCTGATCCGGGTCCTCCCCGGGTCGGGCGCATCGATCCACGCGCGGGAGGCCCTGCTTCCCGCGCGTTTCCTTTGCAAAGCCTCCCCAGGGCCTCCGTTCACCCCTTCAGAACTGAATCCTTCCGGCCGATTCTTAGTCAGTCCTCCGG
>DATEND010000017.1:0-13368 GCA_035275245.1 Candidatus Eiseniibacteriota bacterium | reverse complement strand
GGGGACCGGCCGAGGACGCGCGCCGCTCCTGAGAGCGCACCCGTTGTTGGAGGACGGCGTCATCAGCGGCCGTGCGTTCGGGCGAACGCTCGTCCACGGCGGCCTCGAGCGACAGGAGTGGATCTGGACATTCAAATCCCTGCGCGTTGGCTTGAGTCTTTTCGTCGACGGGGCCCGGCCGCGGAATGCGCTGCCATCGGTCGAGACTCCGTGGCAGATCGATGGTGGTGGCGGCATCCGGCTCGCGGGCATGGGGAAGAGAGGGGAGATCCGGATCATGGCGGCCCATGGTTTTGAGGACGGCGAGTCGGCGATTTCCGTGGCCTGGGAGGTCCGCTAGGCCGAACTCAAGCGCGGGTCGAAGAGCCCCGCCGCCTTGACACCACGGCCCCCCGGGGACGATACTCGCCGCGCGTTGTTCCATCCCATCCCACGATTCCAGGAGAGTTTATGGACTCGAGTCACGCCCTTTTGAAGGAATTATGCGAGGGATTTGGACCTCCCGGGCACGAGGACGAAATCGCCCGCATTATGAAGAAACACCTCCGGGGACTCGGCGAGGTCAGCATGGACGGCCTCGGCAGCGTCGTCTGCAAGAAGAAGGGCGCGGGGGACGAGCCTCGGGTCATGGTGGCCGGCCACATGGACGAGGTCGGTTTCATGGTCAAGGGGATCACCGCGGAGGGCTTCATCAAGTTCCTTCCGATGGGCGGGTGGTGGGGCCACGTCGTGCTCGCGCAAAAGGTCCGGATCCGGACCCGGAAGGGCGACGTGATCGGCGTCGTGGGCTCGAAACCGCCCCACGAGCTGCAGGACGACGAGCGGCGGAAGGTTCTGGATCTCAAAGACATGTTCATCGACGTGGGCGCCACGTCGTCCTTCGACGTGAAGAAGAAGCTCGGCGTTCGGGCGGGCGATCCGATCGTCCCCGAGGCGGGATTCCACGTCATGGCGAACGAGCGGCTCTACCTGGCCAAGGCGCTCGACAATCGATTCGGCTGCGCGCTGGTGGTGGATGCGCTCAAGAAGCTGAAGGCGGCGCGGCACCCGAACACGTTCTACGGCGTGGCCACGACGATGGAAGAGGTCGGCCTTCGGGGCGCGACCACCAGCGTGGCCGCGGTGAAGCCGAACGTGGCCATCGCGGTCGACGTCGGCATCGCCCACGATACGCCCGGCACGATGGGCGAAGGCGACGAGAAGCTGGGCGCGGGCGTGGGAATCCTGGTCTACGACGCGACCCTGATCCCGAACGTCCGGCTCCGCGACCTCGCGATCGAGATCTGCGAGAAACAGAAGATCACCTACCACCTGGGCACGGTGGAGCGCGGCGGCACCGACGCCGGCCGCTTCCACGTCTATAACACCGGTGTTCCGTCGCTGGTCATCTACATCGCGACGCGCTACATCCACAGCCATGCGACGATCATGGACCGGAAGGACTACGATGCGGCGGTGAAGCTGGTGGTGGAGTTGACGAAGCGGCTCGACAAGAAGACGGTGGCGGCGCTCTAAGGCGCGTCGCGGCAGTCCGGCGATCGACCACGCACGGAGGCGGCATGTACCAGCACGTGCAGCGGCACCTCGCGGAGTTCATCGGGACGTTCGCTCTGATGTTCATCGGCGGGGGCGCGATTCTGCAGCACGCGTCGACCCAGTCTGTTGGCACGACCGGGATCGCTGTGGCGCACGGTCTCGCGATCCTGATCTCCATCTATGCCTTCGGCCACATCTCGGGCGGCCACTTCAATCCCTGCGTCACGTTCGGGATGCTCCTGGCGGGCCGCATCAAGCTGGGAGGGGCGCTCAACTATTGGGCCGCGCAGATCGTCGGCTCGATCGTCGCGGCGTGGGTGCTCTGCGTCGCCTACCAGGGCGGTCCCGTGGACGTCCACCTCGGCGCTCCCGCCATCGATCCTTCGATCGGGCCGTGGATGGCGGTGCTTCTCGAAGCGATCATGGCGTTCCTCTTGGTGATTGTCATTTTCGGAAGCGCGGTCGACCCGCGCGCCCCGCAGGGTTTCGCGGGCCTCGCGATCGGACTCACGATCACCGCGAACATTCTCGTGGGCGGCGCCCTGACCGGCGGTGCCTTCAACCCGGCGCGCGCGTTCGGACCGGCGCTCATATCGGGTTACTGGCAGGATCAGTGGGTCTGGTGGGTCGGTCCGCTTCTCGGCGGTGGCGTCGCGGCGCTTCTCTACGAACGATTCTTCCTCAAGCGCGCCTGAGCGTTCCTTCGCGCGCGGGGTGATTTATGGACCCGCGGCAGCGTTCCATCGAACATGAGTTGGGCCCTCTCCTCACGGGAGAGGTGCGCACCGACCCGATCACGTTGGCGCTCTTCTCGACGGCCGCGTGCATCTTCCGGCGAAAACCGCTCGCCGTGGTGGCGCCACGCACGACCTCGGACGTCGCGGCGGTCCTCTCCTACGCGCACGCGAACGGCATCCCCGTCACCGCGCGCGGCGGGGGCTCGAGCCTGGCCGGCGCCGCGCTCGGCCCCGGCATCATCCTCGATTTCTCCGCGTTCATGCATCGCGTGCTCGAAGTGGACGGGCCCGGTCGGCGCGTCCGGATGGAGCCTGGCGCGATCCACACGCGCGTGCAGCGCGCGGCGCGACCCCTCGCCCTTCGCCTCGGCCCCGACCCGTCGAGCGGCGACTTCTGCACGATCGGCGGGAACATCGGCACGAACGCCGCGGGTGCCCACTCCCTTCGCCACGGCGCGACCAAGGACCACCTCCTGGCGATGACCGTGGTGCTGCACGACGGCTCCGTCGTCGAGTTGGACGAGCGTGGTGCCACGGGTGGGGGCGAGACGTGGGCGCGGGTGTCCGCCGATCTGGCCGGGATCCTCGAGGAGGGCGCGTCCGAATTCCAGGCGGAACGCACCCGCGCGAACAAGAACTCCTGCGGGTACGACCTCTGGGGCGCCTGGAGCCCGGGCGATCGCGTGTCGTCCATCGCGCCGCGTTTCGATCCGATGCGACTCTTCTGCGGCTCGGAGGGCACGCTCGGCATCGTGACCGAGGCGACGATGCGTCTCGTCACGAAGCCCGCCGCGACCGCGGTGGCGCTCCTCTACTTCGCCTCGTGGCACGACGCGAGCGCCGCCGTGCTCGAGGCGCGCCGCGCCGGCGCCTCCGCGGTCGAGGCCATGGACTACACGTTCCTCGCGTTCGTTCGGAAGGACCGGCCGGACCTGCGCGACCTCGTTCCCGAGCGCTTCGAGGCGGGGATTCTGGTCGAGTTCGAGGGGGAGAACGAGGACGAGGCGCGCGCGGGACTGGCCGCGATGGAGGAGTGGGTCGCGTCGCGCCGGGGCGCGGTGCTCGACTTCCGCGCCGCGCGAAATGCCGCGGAGCGCGCGGCGCTCTGGGCCGTGCGGCGCGCGGCGCTGCCTTTGGTCTACCGCGCCGAGCCGGTCGAGAAACCCATGAATTTCATCGACGACACCGCGGTCCCGGTCGAGACCCTTGGCGATTACATCGCCGGCCTTCGGTCGATGTTCCAGCGGCACCGCACGCGCTACGTCATCTTCGGCCACGCGGGGAACGGGAACGTGCACGTCGTGCCGCTCATGGATCCGCACGAGGCGACCTTCGCGTCGCGCATGGCCGCGATGACGGAGGAGGCGTTCGAGCTGACCTGGAGCCTGGGCGGCACGATCACCGGCGAGCACGGCGACGGAATCCTGCGCACGCCCTACCTCCGCCGGCAGTACCCCCGCTCGTATCCGATCATGGAATCGGTAAAACGAACCTTGGATCCCTCGGGAATCCTGAACCCGGGGAACGTCGTTACGGACGAGGCGGTCTTTCCCGAGCGATACCTTCGCTTCACGAACACGTTCGTCCCGACCGGCACCGTGTTCGACGAACCCGAATACCGGTCGATGATCGAGCTCTGCCACGGTTGCGGCACGTGCCGGGACTACTGTCCCGTCGGAAGCACCACGCTGCTCGAGCCGCACACAGCGCGCGCGAAGTCCGTCCTCCTGCTCGAGGTGATTCGGGGCGAGCTCAGTCCGAGCCTCTTGACCGAGAAGCCGTTCAAGGAGGTCATGGACTCCTGTTTCAACTGCCGGCTCTGCCTGAGCGAGTGCCCGAGCCAGGTGGACATTCCGGGCCTGGCCGTCGCGGCTCGTCGCGAGTTCGTCGAGAAGTGGGGGATGCCTGCTCGGAACTGGGTGCTGGGGCATGCCGACAAGGTCGCGCACGTGGCATCCGTCGCGCCCGCCGTGGTGAACCTGTTCGTGGGCAATCCGGTCGAGCGCGCGGCGCGCGAGTCGGTGGGGAAGATCGCGGGCAAGCTCGACCTGCCGCGCTTCGCGCGCGCCTTCCCGACCGGCGGCGAGAAGGCGCGTCGCGCGCTCGCGCTTCCGCTGACGCCGGCCGCGAGCAAGGAGGCGACCGCCCACGCGGGGAAGCGGCTCGGCGCGCTTCCGCCCCGACGAGTTCCGGTCACGAAGCGGGTCGCCTATTTCGTGGGATGTTTCGGTCGCTTCCACGATCCGGATGGGGAATCGGTCTCTACGGTGAAGGTGCTCGAGGCGAACGGCGTCGAGGTCATCGTGCCGGAGCAGCGCTGCTGCGGCATCGCGCTCATCACGATGGGCGCCGAGCGGTCGGTGCGGGCGGACGCCGAGCGAAACGTCGCGACGTTGCTGCCGCTCGTCGAGCGCGGGTTCACCGTGGTCGCGTCGGCGCCCTCTTGTGGCTTGGCGTTGATCGAGGACTATCCGCGGCTCCTCGGGACGGAAGCGGCGCGGCTCGTATCGGACCACACCATCGACGTGCACCACTATCTCTGGACGCTTTACGAGCGAGGCGAGTTGAACACGAAATTCCGCGAGGTGCCTCTTCGCGTCGTGTACCACAACGCCTGCCACTCCGTGGCGCAGGGGGTCGTCGAGGAGCCGATTCGCCTGCTCCGATTGATTCCGGGTGTGGACGTGCGGCCCATCGAGGACTCCTGTTGCGGCATCGCGGGGACCTACGGCATGCGGGCCGAGAACTACGACCGCGCTCATGCGATCGGCAAGCCGCTCTTCCAGGGGATCGCCGCGGAGAAGCCGGAGGTGGTCCTGACTTCGTGCGGTACCTGCAACATCCAGATCGCGGACGGCCTCAAGCGGCCGGTCACGCACACGATGGCGATTCTGCGTCGCGCGTACGGCGTCTAGCCCCGGAGGATTCATGTTCGCCGGACTCGAGATCCATCCAATGATCGTGCACTTCCCGATCGCGCTCACCGTGGTAGGCGCCTTGGCGGTCCTCGCGTACACGATCTTGCGGCGCGACTGGCTCCGGTGGTTCGGTCCGATCCTCCTCACGATCGCGCTCGCCGGCGCTGGCGGGGCCTATTTCAGCGGGCAGTCCGCCGAGGACCGGGCGGAGGAGATCGGCGTTCCGCACGCCGCGATCGAGAGCCACGAGGAGATCGCGATCTGGGCGATCTGGCTCATCGCGCTAGCGACGCTTCTCGCCTGGGCGACCCATGCGAGCCGCCGCGGGACTTGGGTGGCGGCCATCGTCTCGCTCGCGGCGATGGTCGTGATCGGCTTCGCGGCGCATCGAGGGGGCAAGCTGGTTTACATCCACGGCGCGGGCCGCGTGTCCGACGGGGCCGCGCCCTCGCAGGCGCCGCCCGGCGACAATCCCTAGGGTCTAACCGCCCGGCAGACGGTTGCCGAGTGCCGCCAAGGCACGGCTTCGAAGGAGGGAGTATGCGCCACGTCGCGGCTCCGAAGCCGGCGCGAGGCGAAGCGCCTCGTCGCACGCCGCGACCGCCTCCGCGTGGCGCCCCAACTCCTCGAGCGCACCGGCGATCGCCCCCAGCTGAAGATAGTTGTTGGGGTTCGTCGGATCGAGCTCGATGACCCGGCGGTTATCGGCGATCGACCGGTCGAATTCCCGAGTCATGCTGTAGGCGATCGCACGATTCGCATAGGCATCCCGGAACGCGGGATCGATTCGAATCGCCTCGGAGAAGTCGGCGATCGCCCCCGCGATGTCGCCACCCTGCAGCTTCATCCCGCCCCGGTTACTCCACGCGGGGACGAAGTCCGGCTTGATTCGCACGGCTTCGTCGAAGCAGACGAGAGCGGAGTCCGGAAGGCCCATCCTCGCCAAGACGATCCCCTTGTCGAGCCAGATTTGGGCGATCCTCGGGTTCAGTGCGATCGCCTGGTCGAAGTCCGCGAGCGCCTCGCCGAGGCGACCCTCCTCCTGGTAGAGGTACCTTCCGCGGCTGTTGTGTGCGTCGACGATTCGTCCCGGATACTGGCGGATCACGTCGTTCCAGAGGGTTCCGGAATTTCGCCAGACCTGGCATCGCGTCCACGTTTGGTAGAGCGACACCGGTGCCAGGAAGAGAAGAACGCCCGTGAGAACGCGCATCGCGATGAGCCCGCTCGATCCCGCCGGGCGTTCGTCCAGTCCCCATCCCAAGGCGAACAGGAGCCCGATGTACGGCACATACGTGTAGCGATCCGCCATCACCGCGTGGCCGACGGAGAAGAACTGGAGCACGAGGACGACATTGATGAGGAAGAAGGCGATGCCGAAGAGGATCGCGCGATTCCTCCGAAAGAAGTAGATCGCGGCCGGCAGCAGGACGACGACCAGCACGAACGCGAGCGTGAACTCGGGACCGAGGTTCGTCGCGGGGTTTTCCGGATAGGGATAGAACGCCGACAGGTTCGTGGGCAGGAACAACTTCACGACGTACATCATCAGGCCGAAGGAGGCGACGAGGATTCGCGGCACGAGGGGTCCCAGCTCCTCGCGGTTGATGGCGCCGGTGCCTTCCTGCGCTTGAAGCGTGAGGATCGCGGCCGCGATCGACACCGCGAAGAACGGCGCCTTTTCCAGGAGCGCGCGCGCGTCGAAGGGTCGGCGCCGGAAGTAGTCGATCGCGAGGAGGGTGGCGGGGAAAACGACCGCCGCCGGCTTGGCCGCGACCGACAGGACGAACGCCGCGAACGCGCCGCCCAACCAGGGCCACCGCCTGATGTCGAGATAGCGTACGTACGCCAAGAGCCCGAGCAGGTAGAAGAGGGTGTACAGCACGTCCTTCCGTTCGGCGATCCACGCGACCGATTCCACGTGCATGGGGTGGATTCCAAAGAACAGGCTCGTCACGACGATCGCCCAGAAACGATCCTTGGCGAGCCCTCGCACGAACAAGAAGACCAGCGCCGTGTTCGCGAGGTGGAGGAGGAGATTGATCCAGTGGTACGAGGCGGGATCGAGGCCGAACAGCTTGTAGTTGATCGCGAAGGACCAGATCGTGAGCGGGTGCCAGTTGCTCGCGACCGGCGTCGTGAGCACCTCCCCCACGGTCGACTCGCGCAGGAACGGGTTCTCGTCCAGGTAGAGCTGGTCGTCCCAGTTCGTGAACCCGTTTCCGAGGCTCGGGAGGTAGGCGACGAACGTCAGGGCGAGGATGGCAAGGAGCCAAGGAAGCCCTGCGCGACGGGCGGCTGGCTTGGCCCGCGTCATCCGCCGATCGCCCGGAGGTACTCCGGATCGATGGGAAGGCCCAAGCGTTGCGCCTCTTGCGCGTCGGCGAGCGCACGACCGCGGTCGCCGAGCGCCCAGTGGGCGCGGCTCCGATTCAATAGATACTCCCGCCGCGGGCTTGGCCCGATGGGGGCCGCCTGGATCGCTCCGTCGAACTCGACGATCGCTTCGCGATACCGATTCAGCGCGGCCAGTTCCAGCCCGATCGCGTTCACGTAGAGGTGCCGGCTCGGGTGGTCGGGCTCGATCGTGAGCGCCACCCGAAGATCGGCGATCGCGTTCTCATGCTGGCCCATTCGCGAGTAAGCGAGCGCGCGATTCGTGCGCGCGTCGAAGAGTCGCGGGTTCGATTCGATCGCGACCGTGAAGTCCGTGACCGCGGCCTCCATGTTGCCACGGCCGAGCAGGATCGCGCCGCGATTGCTTCGCGGAGCGGCGAGATTCGGGTCCAGCTGCACGGCCTGATCGAAGTAGACGAGGGACGAGTCGAATTGGCCCCGGTCCACGTAGACCATCCCCTTGTCGTTCCAAGCCGTCGCGACTCTTGGATTCAGCGCGATCGCCTCGTTGAAGTCGGCCATCGCCAGGTCGAGCTGCTTCGTGACCTCCCGGTAGTGGGCGCCGCGAGAGGCGTAGGCGCCGTAGATTCGGTGGGGGAACTGCCGAATGGTGTCGCTCCAGAGCGTCTCGGAGTTCTGCCAGACGTCGCAGCGACGCCAGGTCTGCACCAGCGAGAACGGCACGAGGAGGAGCAGCACTCCCGCGATCACCTGGCGCGCCCAAGCCGGGCCCTGTCGGGCCGCCGGCGCGTCGTCGAGCCACCAGGCGAGCGCGAACAGAAGACCGGTGTACGGGAGGTACGTGTAGCGATCCGCCATCACGGCCTGGCCCACGGTCGCGAACTGAAGCACGAGGAAGATGTTGATCAGGAAGAAGCCGAGGCCGAATCCGATCACGCGGGAGCGGCGGCACGCGATCACGGCGGCTGGAATGAGGAGCAGGACCACCACGAAGGCCGCGTAGAACTCGGTTCCGACACCGCGGCCCTCGATGTTGGGATACGGGTAGATCGAGGAGAGCCCCACCGGGACGAACAGCTTCGCGATGTACATCAACGTGCCGAAGCAGGCGAAGAGTACCTTGTGAAAGATGCTCCAATTCACGGCGATCGCGCCTGCCGCCTTCTGTGCGCCGATCGTGAGCAGACCCATCACGACCGAAATCGCGAAGAAGGGGATCTTCTCCAAGAAGGCAGCGGGGTTGAGGGGCCGCCGGCGATACCAGTCCAGGAGCAGAAGCGTGAGCGGGAAGACGACCGCCGCTGGTTTCGACGCGACCGAGAGAACGTACGCGACGAACGTGACGGCCAGCCACGCGACGTGCTTTCGCTCCAGGTAGCGTAAGTAGACGATGAGGCCGATCAGATAGAAGAACGCGAAGAGGACGTCCTTTCGTTCCGAGACCCACGCCACCGACTCCACGTGCATCGGATGGATCCCGAACAAGAGGCTGCCGGCCACGGTGGTCCAGAGCCGGCCGCCGGTGAGCCGGCGCAGGAAGACGAACACGAGCGCGGTGTTCGCCAGGTGAAGGAGAACGTTCAGCCAGATGTAGGAGGCCGGGTTGATGCCGGAAATCTTGTAGTTCAAGACGAGCGACCACATGGTCAACGGGTGGTAGTTCCCGAGGTGGTCGGTCGTCAGGATCGTGTTGAAGTCGGGTCGCGGGAGAAGCGGATTCTTCGTGACGTAGGAAATGTCGTCCCAGTTCGTGAATTCGTTGTCCAGGCTGGGAACGTAGACGACGAACGTCAGGAGGAGAATGCCGGCACACCAGAGAATCCACTGAAGGCCGGCCGGTCGAGCCGCCGGCCGCGGTTTCGGCGCCTGAGCCCTGCGCTTGGAGGCGTTCGCGGCGGATTTTCGTGACACGATCGAGGGACCCCAGGACGTAAGAACGGAGCGACGAAATAGCCTAAGGCATTCTCCTGACGATGAACAGCGCCTTGCGCCTCGCGCTTCCGTCGCCTATACTTGAGGACTGCCACCGAAACGACGACCGCAATGAGAGGATTGAGTCCGTGATACCGGCGACGCAAATCAAGGTTGGGATGGTCATTGTCCACGACGGGAAGCCCTGCCGCGTCCTGAACGTGCTCCACGTGACGCCGGGCAACTGGCGCGGCATGGTGCAAACCAAGATGCAGAATCTCGTCACCGGCTCCAACGTAGAGCACCGGTTCCGCTCCGAAGACAAGGTGGTGCGGGCGGACCTGGACCACCACCCGCTCCAGTATCTCTATCGATCCGGCGACGACTTCACGTTCATGAACACCGAGAACTACGAGATGAGCAATGTGCCGGCCGACTACCTCGGCGACGCGGTGAGCTATCTCGTCGAGGGCATGATGGTCGAGGTCTCGTACTACGAGGGAAAGCCGGTCGCCGTCGACCTGCCGATGTTCGTCGAGCTCGAGATCGTCGAGACCGATCCCGTTATGAAGGGCGCCACGGTATCCTCCTCGCCGAAGCCGGCCCGGCTCAACACCGGCCTCATGACCAAGGTGCCGCAACACATGAACGTGGGCGATCGCGTCAAGATCGACACCCGCGACGGTTCCTTCGTCGAGCGGGTCTAACGCCGGCGTGAACGCGACCGCCGTCAACGGCGCGACGTTCCATACAGAGGTCGCGGGCCAAGGCCCCGGCCTCGTTTTCATTCATGCCGGCGTGGCCGATTGCCGCATGTGGGACGCCGAGTTCGCCGCGTTCCAAAGCCGCTTCCGCGCCGTGCGGTTCGACATGCGCGGCTTCGGCCGCACGCCCATGCCTGCATGCAAGTTCTCCTACCACGATGACGCGGCGAGCGTCATGCGCGCGTCAGGGGTGGAGAAGGCAACGCTCGTCGGCTGCTCCTTCGGCGCTAACGTTGCCGTCGAGACTTGCTTGGCGTTCCCGGACCTGGTCGAGCGGCTGGTGCTGATCGCGCCCGGGCTAGGGGAGGGAGGCGACGTCCAGGAGATCCAGCGCTTCGACGAGGCCGAGGAAGCGGCGTTGGAGCGTGGCGACCTCGAAGGGGCGACGGAGCTGAACCTCCGCCTATGGGTTGATGGACCGTTTCGCCTGCCGGGCGAAGTCGCGCCCGACGTGCGCGAGCGCGTCCGCGTCATGCAGCTCGAGAACTTCCGGATCCCCATGCCGGACGGAATCGAGCGCGTCCGGCTTGAGCCGTCCGCCGGGGAGCGCCTCGGCGAGATTGCAGTCCCCACGTTGGTGGTGGTTGGCGCACTGGACGTGCCGTTTCTGGGGGGCGTGGCCGAGCGAATCGAGCGAGAGGTTCCCGGCGCGCGACGCGTCGTGATCGAAGGCGCCGCGCACATGCTCAATCTGGAGAAGCCGCGGGAATTCCAGCGGGTCCTCGCGGAATTTCTGGCGTAGGTCGCACCGTCCCCAGGGTGTAGGCTTCTGGAACGCCCCCCACCACGTATTCCGCCCCCCCGATTCGCCCGGCTGATTGGGAGTGCACGATGGCAGCCGCATCGCCTCGCAACAGGTTCGCCTCCCCCCTCCTCTACCTAATTCCCCTGGCCATTCTTGCGTTACCGGATCTCGTGAGGGCGGACGGTGGCCCGTTCCTTCTACATCTCGAACGCGGTGACTCCATGCAGGTACTGCGTGTGGAGCCGGCGACGTTCGGCATGTTTCGCTACGTTCGTGCCGACTCTGTCGAAGGGTATCTGTCGGCGCACCGGGTTCAATCGATCACCGACGCGTCCGGCCGCGACGTGACGAGCTACGTGCTAGAACGACGCCGTGTGCTTGGGAGGGAGCCCATTGCCTACGGACACGAGGGATCCGCTGATCACCGCGCCTCCAATCGAGAAGACCGCACGTTTTCGGTGCTCGAGGTGGGTCTCTACGGCCGGCTAAGCGACCGGGAGCCGCCCCACGCCTCAGGAGGTTGGATGACGGGGATCGACTTCGGTGCCATGCGGAACCTATCGCGATCGGTTTCGGTGGGTGGAACAATCCACTTCGAAACCGAACGCCTAAGGGACGGGATGGGCATCGCACTCCGGGCCCGGCGTTGGCTCGGGGACGGGCTCAGCATCGACGGCGCTGGTGGGTGGGTTTTCGCTGGGAGCGACGACCGAGGCGCCTTCAAGCCGAATGCGTTCTACGGCGAGGTTGCGGTCAACTTGGGGGATCGTGCCCAACTCGTTACGAGGGTCGAATCCTGGAAATGGGCGGCTCGCGAGCGCATCATTCGTCCTGCCGCTGCTTCCGCTGCTTCCGCTGCAGGAACGCCTCCGCTACCGGAGGGATACGAAGAGATTGAACGCGAGCTACCTGCGAGTCGGGAAACCATGATTCAGCTCGGAGGGAGGTTTGGCGCCGTTCCAGGAGTCCCGCTGCTCCTCCTTTTCCTGCTCGTGGTTGGCGTGGGGCCGCGGAGCGGCGCTACTCCCTAATCCGTCCCAGCGCCCGCGCGATCTCCAATGCCGCGGCGGCGCCCTGGCCGGCCGCGTTCGCGATCGCCGGCCACCGTGGCGAGCAGACGTCGCCGGCCGCGTAGATGCCGGGCGCGCTCGTGGCCCCACCCGGGCCCGCCTTGATAAAGCCCGCGCGATCGAGCCGCACCACACCCCGCCAGCGCTCGGTCTGCGGCTCCCATCCGATCCGGACGAAGGCCGCCTCCACGCCGATCTCCTGAACCGTGCGACCGCGGCCGACGCGATAGCGGACCTTCTCGAGGCGCTCCGTGCCCACGAGCTCCACGACCGTCGCGTTGGTCACGATCCGGATCTTCGGCTGCTCGCGCGCCCGTTCCAGGAAATCGCTGCGCGCGCGGAAGCGCTTCGAGCGATGGAGAAGCGTCACGTCCGATCCGCTCTCGGCGCAGAGGATCGCGTCCTCGATCGCGGCGGTGCCCCCGCCGACGACCACCACGGGCTTTCCCGCGAGTTGCTCGCGGTCACGGTTGACCGAATGGCTGACCCCGCGCCCGAGCAACGCCGTCTCGCCGGGCACGCCGAGCCGCCTCCGCCGGAGCCCGGTCGCGATCAGGATGGTGCGAGCGTGGAATCTTTCGCCGCCGGCTCGCTCGACCCACCGGCCGCGCGCGGAGATGCGGGTGACGGCCTCGCCCACCAGAATCCGGAGTTCCGCGGCGCGCGCGTCGTTCAGGGCCTGCCCGGCGAAGCGGCGGCCCTCCCACTGAAATCCAAGGAGGTAGTTCTGGATGGATCCATAGATATCGTGGAGTTGCCCGCCGGGTTGCGGGGCTTCCTCGAGGAGTAGCGCGTCGAGCGCGAAGTCGCGAAGCCAGAGCGCCGCCGAGATGCCGGCAACGCCGGCCCCGACGATCAGGGCGTCGTGACGTTCGGGGCGGGGCATACGTCCGCGGCCACTTCCCAGAAGGTCTTCGGCTGGATCGGCGCGAGGCCGTGGCGCGCGCTCAAGAGATCGAGGCAGCGCTTCCGCTCGGCCATCCGCTCGGGGACGAGCGCGCTCAGGCCGCCCGAGTGGATGTGGATGGTCGCCGTGACACCGGACACCCTCGTGATGACGCCGCCCTTCTTGGCGACGCGCACGAGCCACTCCCAGTCCTCCGAGTACGTGAACTCGGGATCGAACGGGCCGAACCCCGTGAACGCCGCGCGCCGCGCGAGGAGCGAGCTCGGCGGCACGTACCCGTCGCGCGTGAAGCGCGCGAGTTCGAAGTCGCGGGCGATCAGCCGTTCGGCGCCGTCCGACTCGCGCACGACGCGCACGTCGGAATACACGACGTCCGCGTTGTCGTCCCGATCCAGCGCGGTCGCGAGGCGGCTCACGTGATC
>DATEND010000016.1:0-3264 GCA_035275245.1 Candidatus Eiseniibacteriota bacterium | reverse complement strand
CGCGCCGCAAGGCCGCGCGGACCCTCGGGCAACGGCGGAAGCGCCGCCGGCCGGTCGGCCGCGTCCGCGCCCTCGAGCGGGACGCGGAGCGGTGAGCGCCATTGGAGGTTGACCTGGTCCTCGACGAGCATCAGGGATCCGGGCGTCATCCGAGGCGCGATTCCGCCCGACGCATTGGTGAGCACGAGGGCCTTGGCGCCCAGGGCCGCAAACAGACGGACCATGCGCGTCACTTCCTCCGCGGACAGCCCTTCGTAGAGATGCGAGCGACCCTGCGCGGCGACGATCGGGCGTCCGGACCACCTTCCGATCAGGAGGCGGCCGGCGTGGCCGGCGACCGTGGAACGAGGGAGCCCCGGGATGTCCGTCGTTGGGAACGCGGCGTCCCACGCGATCCCGTCGACGACCGGTCCGAGTCCGCTTCCGAGCACCAACGCCGTCCGGGGCACGAGGCTCGTTCGCCGCCGGATGATCCGAAGCGCCTCCTCCGTGTCGAATGCCCGCGCGTCGTCGGCCGCGGCCCTCGCTCGGGGCGTTGGGAGCGCGGTCACAGCGTGTCCGGATCGAGACGGGACTGGCTGGTCGGCGCGAGCCGGAGCGCGCGGCGCGCGAGAATCACGAGGTAGAGCAGCACGAGCAGGAAGGGCGCCATCTCGGCGGCAATGCCGAAGCTGCCGAACGTCTCGCCGTAGGGACGCGCGGCGCGCAAGAGCGCCGGTCCCACCGCGAAAAGAATCGCCGCGATCAGCGACCAGCGGCCGGCGATCACGCATCCGAGGGCCAAGAAGCCTACGCCCGCCGGAGGATTGCCCGGATTCGCGCGGAGGAGAAGCGCGGCGGCCGGCACGGCGATGAGCGAGCCGATCGCGAGCCCACCGAAGCGATGGAGCAGTGGACTCAGTCCGGGAACGCGCAGGTCCGGATTCTCGCCGAAGGCTCGGATTCGAAGTCCGAAGGGGGTACGCCAGAGGATCCACCCGGCGAGCGCCACCACGAGCGGCGCTGACAAGAGAACGGGGCTCGCGATCAGATCCTCCGCGTAGGTGCCCTCGAACACGGTGCCCGTGACGATGCCGGGGTAGGGTTTGGTCCCGAAGATCGCGAAGGAGCCCGACCGAACGAGAAGGCCGAGACCGCATAGGGGGACGAGCGAGAGCACGAACGATCCGACCGCCATGTCGGCGCGCATGATTTGCAGAAGCGTCCCCATCGCGAGCGCGAAGGCCACCGCGAATCCCGCCGCGACCCCAAGCGCCGCGAGATAGTCCGCGGTCCACTGGTAGCCGAGAATGAGGCCGAGCATCGCCGCGGCCACGCTCCCTTCGATCCCCAGGCCGGAGAACCCGGCTCGTTCCGAGTAGAGGCAGGCCCCCGCGAGAAGCGACAGCGCGGCCCACTCGAGAGGGAAATCGAAGAGCGGGATCCAGGACAGGGAGGCCGCGCCCTCGATCATCGCGAATCGGCGAGGAGAGAGCGAATCTTCGTCTTGAGCAGGTCGATGGCCACGAAATTATAGCCGCCCTCGGGGATGACGAGGTCGGCGTAGCGCTTCGACGGCTCCACGAACTGCAGGTGCATCGGACGGACGCTCGATTCGTATTGTCGGATGATGGAATCGAGCGATCGGCCTCGCTCGGTCAGATCACGCTTCAGCCGCCGGATGAAGCGGATGTCGGGATCGGCATCGACGTAGAGCTTGATGTCCATCAGCTGGCGAAGCGCCGGATCCTCCAGGATCAGGAGCCCGTCCAAGATCACGATTCTTCGGCCGGTCGCGCGCATGCCCTGGGCATGCCGCGTGTGCGTGCGCATGTCGTACACCGGGACCTCGACGGACCCGCCGTTCAAAAGCGACTCCAGATGGCCGCCGAGGAGCTCGCGGTCGAACGCATCCGGGTGGTCGAAGTTGCGATTCTCGCGCTCGCCGAGCGGAATGTGCTGGAGGTCCTTGTAGTAGGAATCCTGCTCGAGGATCAGCACCTCTTCGGATCCGAGGTCCTCCGCGATCGTCTGCGCGACCAGGGTTTTTCCCGCGCCGGTCCCGCCCGCGATGCCGATCAGGATGCCTTTGCGGTTCGCCGGCATCGGTTAGATCGATCCAGTCTTCCGCGCGGCGGTCTCGGCGTCGATTTCGTTCTCGGAAAGCGCGGCGACGTATGGGAGGTGGCGGTAGCGTTCGGCGTAGTCGAGTCCGTAGCCGACCACGAATCGATCCGGCACCGTGAAGCCGACGTAGTCGAGCGGCACCGCGCGCTCCCGACGCGATGGCTTGTCGAGAAGGGTCGCGATGCGGAGCCGCTTCGGCCCGCGCGAGAGGAGCGTCTCGCGGAGAAATGCGAGCGTGTGCCCGCTGTCCACGATGTCCTCCACGAGGATCACGTCCCGCCCGACGATTTCCTTCTCCAGGTCTTTGAGCAGGCGAGGCGAGCGGGTGGATTCGGACGAGAGGCGGTACGAGGAGACGCTGACGAAGTCGATCTCGTGCGGAATGGGGATGGCCTTCATGAGGTCGGAGACGAACATGATGCAGCCGTTCAGCACGCCGACCAGGAGCGGCGCGCCCCCCGGATGGTCGCGCGCGATCTGCTTTCCCAGATCGCAGACCCGATGCTGGATTTCAGCCGCGCTGATCAGGACTTCCATGGAAATCGTGGGCCTCCGGTGGGAACCGCGAGGCACTCTAGCACCCGCTTCCGGGGGTGTCAAATCGGACGCAAGTTCCGATCCGCGTTGCCGATAATGGCGGAAGTCGCCGGGCTGTTGGGGCAGCTCCAGGGAGGGATCGGGGTGACGATCACGCCGCCGAAATCGACGAAACCGGGTGTGCCGGTCTTGAATCGCCGCGGTCCGCAACGCCGACGGCAGGACCGCCGTGCGGAGGGTCGGAGGGAGCGCCAGCTCTTCTGGATGCTTTGGGGAGTCGGGGTCCTGAATTACACGGATGCCGCCCAGACCGTGTACCTCCTGAACGTGAAGCTGATGGTGGAAGCAAACCGCTTCATGGCATTCCTGCTCGAGCACTCGCCCTACACGTTCTGGCTCTACAAGACCCTGGTTCCGTCCGTTGGCTGCTACCTCCTCTGGAGGTTTCGGAAGCGGGTCAAGTGGTTGCACAGTGCAGTCTTAACTGTCTTCGCGGTCTACCTCACGGTCGTGATCCGCTCGCTCCTCTATATTCTCCTGCCCATCGGGCCCCCGGCCTGACGCCGCCGCCCTGAACCCCGGCACCCGGCCCCGAACCGTGGCATCCAATGACACAAGGTG
>DATEND010000015.1:0-2553 GCA_035275245.1 Candidatus Eiseniibacteriota bacterium | reverse complement strand
GTCGTGTCGGTCGGCGATGTCGGATCGGGGGTTATCGGGCGCAGGGTGAACTCGAAGACTTGTGTCACGCCCGCGACAGGGGACAGTGCGGTGAATCCATCGGCGAAATCGCGGACTTCGATCCTAAAGTACGGAACCTGGATCGTGACCCACTCAGGAGGATCCGTTGCGTAACTGAAGCGATTCCAAGTGCTCGGGTGAAGGAAATCCACGCCGACGTACGTGATGGCGCTTGATTGCGCCATAGCGGCCACGACCTTGATTTCAAGCGCCTTGTCGAACACGAAGGTCGGCTGACTCGGATCGACCAAGTCAGTGCTCCTCCCCTCATAGTCGTCCGCATAGACGGAGTCCGTCCTGACGCTGTCGAGGTTCGAAAACGCGATCGTCATGTAGAGAAGCGCGTTTTCGGGAGTGGAGCGGACGGGGTATGTCACTGGCACGGGCGTCGGCGGTTTGGTCGGACCATCCTCCTTCCCGCACCCCAGTAGGACCATCGGCGCTGCCAACACGAGTAGGAGAGCAAGGCGGGTCTTCACCTAGAAAGCTTACGCCCGCGCGCCGCGACCAACCATTGCTTTGTATCGACAAGTACTTGACGCACACCGACCTCCTGCCGATAATTTCTGCATGAACGCCCGCCTACCGCGCACGCCGCCCGCCCTCGACAGCGAGGCCGAGTCGTCGATCCGGTTCATCCGGTCCACGATGGAGCGTGCCGCTTCCTTCACGGCCGTGCCTGGCTGGGGCGGTGTGGCCATGGGAGTTACGGCCCTCGTGGCCGCGTGGCTGGCGAGCCGGGCGACGACCTCCTCCGCGTGGCTCGCCGTCTGGCTCGTCGAGGCGGTCTTGGCTTGTGGGATCGGTGTTTGGGCCGTCGCCGCGAAGGCCCGCCGCTCGGACACTCCCCTCTTCGCGGGCACCGCACGGCGCTTCGCGACGACGTTGGCGCCGCCGATCGTCGCGGCAGCGATCGCCACCGTGGCCCTCGCGCGAGACGGCCAAGTGGGCCTCCTCCCGCCGATCTGGCTCACGCTCTACGGCGCGGGCGTCATCACAGGCGGGGCGGCCTCCGTGCCGGCCGTGCCCGTCCTCGGTCTCCTCTTCATGGCAACGGGCGCCGCGGCGTTCTTCACGCCCCCATCCTGGGGGAACACCTGGCTCGCGATTGGATTCGGCGGATTGCAAATCGTGTTCGGCGTCTACATCGCGAGGAGGCACGGTGGCTGAGCGCGCCCGGCAACTTCACGTCCCCGAGGAGCTGGCGTCCCTCGACCGGATCATCCACGAGCGCGTGCGGCTCGGAATCGTGAGTGCCCTCGCTGTGAACGACTCGCTCACCTTCAACGAGCTCAAGGAACTCCTCTCGGCCACGGACGGCAATCTCTCGGTGCACGCGCGGAAGCTCGAGGCCGCGGGCTACGTGTCGTGCAAGAAGTCGTTCGATGGCCGCGTACCGCGCACGGAATATCGCATCACTGCCGCGGGGCGTCGCGCATTGGAGAAACACCTCGCCCACCTGACGGCGGTGATTCGCTGGGCTCGGTCGTAGGGAAGGTTCGCTAGAACCCGAAGGACACCGCGACGCCCGGCTTCTCCAGCCATACGTAGAGCGCCGTCACGCTGAATCGATCTCGCGAGTAGCCGGCCGTCATGTGCGTGCGTTCCCCGTCATACATCGGGCGGAGCCAGAAGCCTTTGACGAGATCGATGTGCGCGCCGAAGGGGACTTTGAAGTTCTCGTCCCACTCGCCGTAGTGAAGGGTGACGTACGGCGCGATCGGCAACGATCCTAGGTTCTTCGCGGCCGTCGCGTAGTACGCCTGCGTTCCTCTCGGCGACCCGATCCGATCGCTGCTCGTGCCCAAGAAGACCGCGGGCCGGTACGCCGATTCGGTGAGCACGAAGAGCGTGGCGACGGGGCAGATTTCCTCGTCGGCCGGATTGTATTCGAACCCAATTTGCAGCCGTGGGTGGACGCGTCGGCTCAGCGTCCCACGCCAGCGAGGGCGATCGAGCTCGGTGTCGACCCAGCGGACGCTGGTGATCCAGTCGGTCTGAAGGCCGCTCCCACGGAGCGGCGCCCCCTCGCCGGGTCAGCCGCTTCAGGTCGGCGGGGTCGAGACGTGTCCGCCTCCCGGCAGGCCGAGCGCGAAGAGCGAGTCGCCCGGAGAACCGCCGGCCGGCGCCTTCGCCGCGGCAAGCGCTTCCAGGTACTTATGCGGATCCTTCTCGAAAATCCGCGCGCAGCGCTCGGAGCAGAAGTGGATGGTGTGCTCGCCGTGCGTGCGCGTCGCGCGCACGGGTTCGGGGGCAATAGCGCCCTCGTCCACTTGGCAGACGACGCAGAGCGCTCGTTCGGTATCGGCGAACGCGGGTGCTGCGCATAGGAAGAGCGCCAGGATGAGCCCGGCGCCGAGGCGGACGATCTTCAGGGCTTGTGAACTGCGAGGGCGCGCCATTGCTCGAGCCCCACCTGTGCGAGGACCTCGTACTTCCCCTCGCCCAGCGGTTTCACGATGAGGGCTTCGCCCTCGCGGAGCTGCTCCCGGC
>DATEND010000014.1:0-2893 GCA_035275245.1 Candidatus Eiseniibacteriota bacterium | reverse complement strand
TTTCGGATCAGGGCGGCCGCCTCGGATCGCACCCTCTCCGCCCCGGCCTGGGCCTCGGCCAGCGCCCCCTTCGCCGCCGACGCCGTCGCCTCGTCCCCGGAACGCCTCGCGGCGATGTAGTCGCGCGCCCGATCGGTCCGCGCCTCGGTCGCCGTTCGATATGCGCGCTCGGTGGCGCGGAACGCTTCTCCGTCGGCGCTCGCCGCCACGTTCTTCACGTCGACGGGGTTGAAGTAGACCGGGGGTGCGGTGAACAAGTAGAAGACGAACACCATCGCGCCGAGGAAGAGGATCGAGAACTGCATCGGCACTTTCACGATGCCGTTCAAGAGCAGCGCGAGCCGGCTCTGGGTGACGCTCTGGCCGGTCAGATAGCGCCCGACCTGCGACTGGTCCGTGCCGAAGTACGACAGCGCGAGGAAGAACCCGCCGATCAGTCCCGACCAGATGTTGTAGCGGTTTTGAAGATCGAACGAATAGTCCACCGCGTTCAGTCGACCGAGCGCCCCCGCGACGCGCACGGCGTCGAGGAAGGTCACGTCGGGCGGCAGCGAGTTCAGGATCATGACGAACGCGGTCCCGATCCCCCCGAAAATGATCAGCATCTGGACGAACTGCGTGTGATTGACGGCCTTCGCCCCGCCGGAGGCGGTGTAGATGACGACGAGCGTGCCCATGACGAGGTTCGTGAGGTGGATGTTCCACCCGAGGAGGACCGACAGAATCAAGGAGGGCGCGTAGATCGTGAGTCCTGCCGCGAGGCCCCGCTGGATGAGAAACAGAAGCGCCGCGAGCGACCGGGTCTTCGAATCGAAGCGGTGTTCGAGGTATTCGTAGGCCGTGTAGACGCGGAGCTTTCGGTAGATCGGCACCGCCGTGACGGCCAGGACGATCATCGCCAGCGGGAGTCCGAAGTAGAATTGCACGAAGCGCATGCCGTCGGCGAAGGCCTGCCCGGGGGTCGACAGGAACGTGATCGCGCTCGCCTGCGTGGCCATGATGGATAGCGTGATGGTGTGCCACCGCATGGTCCGGTCGGCGAGGAAGTAGCCGCCGAGGTCGCGATTCCCGCGCCCCCTCCAGACCCCGTAGAGCACGATCCCCACGAGCGAGGCGCCGAGCACGATCCAGTCGAGGGTGCTCACTCGAAGGTCTTCGTGAACCAGGTGAAGAGGGCGATCAGCAGGGCGAGGAAGGCGGCGACCGCGGCGTACACGCGCGGCCAGGTTCCCAGGATCGGGGGCGGCTCGTCCGGTCCTCCCGGCTCGAGCGCGGGGTCGTGCGGAGTCGGGGCGGTCATCCTTTCCCGGCGCTCACGAGATTCGCGAAGAGCCGGTAGGCGCCCGGCACGCCGGCGGGCAGTTGGCGGAACCACGAAAGGCCGGTGTAGATGTAGGCGCCCTTCCCGTAGCGCGCGTAGAGCACGCTCCCCTCCATCGCCTTCTCGCCGGGATCGTTCAGCGAGAGCACGGTCTCGTATTTCGCGTCGTATGGATTCGCGAAGTAGAGCCCTCGCTCCTGCACCCAATTCTCGAAATCCGCGTCGTCGATCCGATTCGGCTGGCGCAGGAGCCGGTGAGCCGGGACGGGGAATCGGGCCGGAGCATCCTCGGCGGTCACGCGGTCCCGCGAGATCTGGAAGGGAAACGGTCCCAGCTTGTTCTGGAGCGCCTCCTCGGTGGTGTTGTACTGAACGACGAGCGTGCCGCCCGAGTGCACGTAGCGTAGCAGCCGGTCTTGGAGCGTCACGAGTCGCGGCCGCGTGTTGTAAGCGCGAATCCCGACCACGATCGCGTCGTAGCGCGCGAGATCGTCCGACTCGATCGCGTCGTCCGAAAGCAGCGTCACGCGATACCCGAGCTGCTCGAGCGCGGCCGGCACCTCGTCGCCGGAGCCCATCACGTAGCCGATCGAGGCGCCGGCCCGCTTCACGTCGGCGCGCACGAAGTGCGCCTCCGCGGGCGGAAAGAGAGTCGTCACCGGAATGTGCGGGTAGTCGATCGTCTCGGCGCTCTGCGCGTGGCGAACCCCGTTGATGGTCATCGATGCCGTAACGACCGCCGAGCCCGCCGCGGAGGGCGGGCGAACCCAGAAGCGCGCGGCAGCCGGGGCGTCGCTTGAGAGCGCGATCGTGGTCTCCGCCGGCGTCGCCCGCCATCCGTCTGGAAGCTCGAGCCGCACCGGTCCCGTTACGGGCTTCCCGGTCGATTGGACGAGCACGCGAACTTCCCTCGGTCTCGCGTCTGGAAAGAGCGTGACCTTTCGCTCGGCCCGAAGCGTCACCGGGGAGACCACCTCGAACGGGCGGTAGCGCTCGCCGAGAACGCGATCGGTCCAGCGGAAGGAGACCGGCACGGCGAACGCGATCCGTTCGCCGGCGATCTCCACCTGGAAGTCGGCGACGAGAGCCGGCGGGTTCTCCGCGAGCCCGAGCATCGAGGCGTCTTTCACGACGTTCGTACCCTTGTCGGACGGCTCGCGGAGCCAGTAGGGCTGCGTGATTGGCGTGTCTGCGCGTATCGCGACGGTCGCGGTCGACCCGACGGCCGCGTTCGGAGCGAGCGATCGGCTCGAGATCAGTCGGAGCGCGCCAGTGCCATCGGCCAGCGACGCCTCGGCGAGCGCGGCCTTGCTCGTGGATCGATTGAGGATCGAGACGGCGACGGAAACCGTGTCTCCGGGAACGGCCGCGGGGCGCGACGCCACCGCCTCCATCCAGAGGCCGGCACAGGAGCGCATGACCGCCGCCAACTCCTCGCGCTTCTGCGCCACCCATGGATCGTCGCCCAACGCGCGAAGTGCGGCGTGCGCGCGGGCCAGGATCGGAAGAATCGCGTGCGGCTTCGAGAGATCGAACACGCGCTCCGCTTCGGCGAGGATCGCGTCCACCTTC
>DATEND010000013.1:0-10626 GCA_035275245.1 Candidatus Eiseniibacteriota bacterium | reverse complement strand
CAATTCTGACAGAGGAGGAGCTGCCGTACTTTGATCGACTGACCTCATCTTGAAACGACGACGACAGGGTCGTGCCGGCGAAGCCGCCGGCGCGGCCCTTGTTTCTTTCTTCGTACGTTTTCGGCGCGTGCCGCGGGGGGAGTCGTGCAGGTTCAGGAGGCTAGTGCGCTTGGGTTGGATCCACGACCTTCGTCGGCAAAGGAAGGTTCGCACCGGCGTCGGGGGTGCGGGGGACGCTTTCGATGCCCCTCAGGAGTTCGAGCGCGCGACCGCTGTAGGCCCGCGCTTCTTCGCTCTCGCCCAGGTCGCCCCGAAACGCTCCGTACTCGCGATACACTTCCGCCTCGAGCCAGGGAATGGGCTCCGCGTCGCGGCACAGCTCGAGGGCCTTCTCGAAGAAGACGAACCCCGTCTCGTCGGCATCGCGGCCGATCGCCCGTCCCATGATCGAATAGAGCAGGATCAAGTGCTTCCGAAGTCCATTTCGGATGGCGACGTCTTCGGCCCGCCGAAATTCCTCGATCGCGTTTGGAAGCTCGCGCCACAGGAGATAAAGCCGGCAGACGCCGAGTCGCGCTTCCATTTCATGGTGCGCCGGCAGCCCGGCCTCACCCGCGCTCGCCATCGCTTTCTGATAGGCAAGAAGGGCGCCGACATGGTCTCCGCGGAATGCCAGGAGCCGGCCCTGTGCCGTGGCACACGGCACGGCAAGCGATGGATCGCCGAGCTCTTGAGACGCATCGTGGGCCAGGCGCAGGAAGGCATCCGCGGCGACGGCGTCCTTTCGCTCGCAGGCCGCGTCCGCCACACCGAGGTGCAGAGACACCGCCAGGGCGGGGGAGACGTCCTCAGATCGGGCTCCGCGGCGGTACCAGGCCTCGGCGCCCCGCCAGTCGCAGCGCCGCGCTTCGAGGTCGCCCAACTCACGACAGGTGAGGGCGGCCTCCTCGGAGTCGCGTTCGGTCTCCGCGATCGCAAGGCACTCCTCGAGCGCGCGACCTGCCTCGGCAAAGCGTCCCGCCTCGGCGGCGACTCGCCCCAGACCGCGAAGGGCGCGACCCTTGGGCCTTCGGTCGCGAAGCTCCTGAGATGCGTGTAGCGCGCACTCGAACCAGGCGTGAGCCTGGGCCTGTCGCCCGGCTCGCTCTTCGCTCATGCCCGCGTCGATCAGGGCGTCGACGGCGTCGGAGCGGTTCCGGGCCTGCTCCAGTTCCAGCACGCCAATCGATGCCTCCACGAGGGAGGCACGTGCCGCCTCGGCCCGCTTCAGCACTTGTCGCGCGTGGGCACGCAACTCGGCGGGATCGACGAGCCGCTTGCCCACGGTGTCGTAGGGGCTACGGTCCGGTCGCGGGCGGGAAGTGGAAATGATCAGGGCGCGAAGCGGCGACAGCTCACCTACGTCCGGTAGGAGTCGCAGCGCCTGTTCGACGCGAAGGGGAAGAGGGGCGGCGCGCGCCATGCTCTTCCCCCTAGAGGCGATACTGCCGGATCTTGCGCGTGAGCGTATTGCGGTGGAGGCCCAGGATCCGCGCGGCTTCGCCGATCTGGCCGCGAGTGAGGTTGAGAACGTTGGCGATGTGGCGCGCTTCCACCTCGCGGAGCGTCTGCGGAGTCCGGGGTGCGGTCACCGGTCCGTTGGGGGCGGCGGCCTGGCGCCATTCTTCGGGTAGGTGTTCTGGGCGAATCACCGGGCCGTCCGCCACGAGCGCGGCGCGTTCGACCACGTTCCTGAGCTCGCGGACGTTGCCCACCCATTCGTGTCGCCGGAGCAGGTCCAGTGCGTTCTCAGAAACGCCCGTGAACTCCTTTCCGTACTGCGACCCGAATTCGCGGAGGAAATGGCTCGTGAGAAGGAAGAGATCGTCGTCCCGATCGGCAAGCCGAGGCAGATGAACCGTCACGACGGCGAGCCGATAGTAGAGGTCGTCGCGGAATCTCCCTTGCGCGACCAACTCGGCGGGGTCTCGGTTCAATGCCGCGATGACGTGCACGTCCACGCTGATCGGGCCCGTGCCGCCGACGCGTTCGATCTCGCGCTCCTGGATCGCGCGCAGGATCTTGCTCTGGAGCGCCAAGCTCATATCCCCGATTTCATCGAGGAAGAGCATGCCCCCGGAGGCGCGTTCGAACCGGCCGGCCTTTTGAGATACCGCGCCGGTGAACGAGCCCTTTTCATGGCCGAAAAGCTCCGATTCCAGCAGGTGCTCCGGAATGGCGGCGCAATTCAGGGCTACGAAGGGCGCATCCGCGCGCGGTCCGATTTGATGAATCATTCGCGCCACGAGCTCCTTGCCGGTTCCGGACTCTCCCGTGATCAGGACGTTCGCGTTGGTCGGCGCGACCTGTGCGATGGTCCGGAAGACCGATAGCATCTCGGGGCTCTGCGTAATGAACGGGTACGGATCGTTCGAGGGAGGAACCGGATCGAGCAGCGGGATGACGGCCTCCGTCTCGGCGTCGTTGACGCGTCGGAGAAGATCCGAGAATCGCTCGTGGTCGACCGGATGAGAGAGCATCTCGAACGGTCCAAGCCGCGCCACCTCGAGCGCGAGCGCCGGGTCCGACACCATGGCCACGACACGCGGGGAACGCGTGCCGTTGGGGAGAGACTTCTCCCACCACTGCAGTTGATCCAGCCCGCCTGCGTTCAGGGAAACGAAGATCAGGCCGAATTCCTCGCGAGCGATGGCGCGTAGGGCAGCGGCGGGACTCTGCACCCGGTAAAGCGCCGTTCCCTCGGCGCGCGCGTGTCGTGCCAATTCACGGAATGCGGACGGGTCCTCGCCGACCGCAAGCAGGCGTTTCATGTGACCGTGAGTCCGAGTCGATTGCTCTGGCGATTGCGGCCGCTGCTCGGAATGCGTGGGTGGATCGAGAAGCGACGTCCCGGAGTAGGACGAAGGCTCGCCCGGTTGACCCTCACGGTCCAGGGCAATGTCGCCGTTCGAGTGTACGTGTCCGTTCTCACCGGCGCTCATTCCACCCGAACGCCATTCGGCCGGCGAGAGCGGCTGCACCTGTCCGGCGGCGCGGAGCGTGCGCCCCACCGGCGATTCCGGATGTTGGCTCTGCTGGGCGTTATCCATTTCGTTCACCTCGTCCTCTCAGACGTCTCTATCCATCGCAACGGGGCAGTTTCAACTCGGCCACGCCTTGAGCGCGTGCCTCGAACCGAACGCACCCCGAACATTGAGATCCTTCGCCGGATGCCTGCATTTGGTGTGCCGAAAGCCGCGGCCGGGCATAAATGCATCAAAACGCGACACTCCGCCGCGTGCTTTCCCCGCGACGGAGTGCCGATTCGTTGACGTTTTCAGAACAGCGGTACGACATTTCAGAACAAGCGTCCCGAACTGGAACTCATCTATGTGATTCAGCTCGGCGCGCCGGGACACCGGTGACGCGCTGTCGCGACTGCGAGAGGCTTGCTGGTACCGCCCGTTCCCCTCGCACCCGAACCCGCTGTCCGCGCCGGCAGTCGTGAGTCCTTGCTCATGCCCCAATGCACCGGGCGTGCCGGAAGCCGACATCCTCGTGCAAGCGGGTTTCCTCAAGCGGCTTAACCGCCGACTCTGGTTCCAGACCGAACCCGCGTCCGGCCCCGTGTTGATGCCGGCAGGGCAGTGTGTTAGCAGCCTTTCGGTGCCGAAATCGCGTGGTCGCATGGCCGGGCCTCTTCGGACCGGTTGCTCGGGGACGTGAATCGGAGCCGCGCGTACCGACTCAGAACGGTCGCCGTACCGACACGGCCGATTCGATGCCTCATCTCGATGCGCCGCTCTCCCGCTGCCTCCTCCGAAGGGAACACCGTTTCGCGGAGTTAGCTGGATTCGATGATGGCGCCGATTCCAAGGGCATGCGCAATGCAACAGAATCGGACTAGCCCTCGCGAGGCTTTCAGATAGACCGATGAGCAGGCAGCGCTGATGGATTGCACCCAGGAGCTCGCCCAATGAACTCACGGAGAAGACTCGAGACAGAAACAATTCAAATTCGACAGGCCAGGATCTTCTGGCCCGCGGAACACAGGAAGATGAATCGGCGGACGATGCCGAACGGGCGTAGGGATCGGACCCTGAACCCGGCAAGGCGTCCTCGCCGCAAGGCGCGAGTTCAGTCCGAGGACTGAATCGCTGCCATATGAGTCGGGCCGGGGCGTTCGACGGGGACAGTGTCGAGTCCCCGGCCTGACGACGTTTTTCCAGCCACGACGGCCGCCCGCTACCTGTGCCCTCGAGCATGCGGATGGTGCCCGCGCGGGGCGGGAGGACTGAGCCCCGCGGCGAGAAGCACCACCCCCCCTACGACCGAGAAGATTCCAATCCAGGCGGGCACGGTGTGCCGCTCCTGCACGGTCGCTTCCACGTCACCGAACTTCATGACCTGGCGCTCCGACGTGTACGGGACTTCCTGGAAGATCACGAACAGCCCGCCGATGATCAGCGCGATGCCGAAAGTGACGATGGGACGCATGAGACACCTCCGCGTCAAGGCCGCGCGGCGGCTGTCCGATCGATCTAGGTTCCCGCCGCGATACGACTAGTTTCCCGTCCCAGATCCCTGCGGTCCCTGTGTCGAGACGCGCCGTGACTCCGGACCGCTGCTCGGAGTGGCGGCCGACGGCGTCGCCGTGGCGCTGTCCGCCGCGAGCGGCTGAGGAGCTAGCGAGTCGGTCGCCGGGGGGCCCGCCTGCGGAGGCGGGGTCACGGATGCCGTGCCCTCGGGTTCCGTTCCTGAGTTGTCCAAGAAACGCTCCTTCACGCCCTGAACTTGCTCGAGCCCTTCAGGGCCCGCATAGAGTGTCCAAGCGAGCCCGGCGATCGAGATGACCGACAGCAGGACGGCGAGCACGCCGAATCCGGCTCGGCGCCGAAGGCTGCGCAGGTCACGTTCGGTGATGGTCGCGGGGGCGTCGAGATCGAGCTCGTCTCGCTCTTCCCAATGGCTTCTCATAGGTTGCTCCAATCTTTATGTTTAGGACTCTTGCCTGACTTCCTTGTAGCCGACCCCACCGCCAAGGCTGGGGCCAGCCATATAGCAGAATAGGTACCAGGACCGCCCCTCCCCGCGAACCCGCCCCACGGCCGGGACTTAACGCGATCCCTGAGGATCAGCCCACGCACGCGGACGACAGCGGCTGAGCGTTCAGGTACATTCTCGCCCCGAATCGGTCGGTTTCCTCCGATGCCGCGTCGGTGTCCGTCCTACGTGGCGCCTCCTCTGGCGGCCGCAAATCGTTACTTAGGGATCACCGTCCGACTGCCGATCTTCATCCATGGCCCTGCATCCGCTTGGCCGTCCGGCAAACGACCAGTTGGAGACCCCGGCGATGATCGATCCCAAGGGTTCCGTCTCGCTCCACGCGACGATTCGAAGGGTCCCGGGCCGAAGGCGTGTGGTTTTCTCGATGATCGCCGCCCTCTCATTCGCCCTCTCTTTCGCGACTTGGCCGTGCCCGGCGGCGGGTGCCGACCCGCCAGGCGAAACCCCCAGCGCGTTGAAGAAGCTCAGCCTGGAAGAACTGTTCACGCTCGAGATCACATCGGTCGCGAAGAAGTCGGAGCCGATATCGCAGAGCGCCGCGGCCATCCGGGTCGTCACGCAGGATGACCTGCGCCGAATGGGTGCCTTGAGCATCCCGGAGGCACTGCGGTTCATCCCAGGCGTCGAGGTCGCCCGTGTCGACGCGCGGCAGTACGCCATCACCGCGCGCGGCTTCAACGGGACCATCGCGAACAAGCTGCTCGTGCTCATCGACGGGCGCAGCGTCTACACCCCGCTCTTCTCGGGCGTGTTCTGGGACGCTCAGGACGTCTTCCTCGATGACGTGGAGCAGATCGAGGTCATCCGCGGGCCAGGCGGAACCGTCTGGGGCACGAATGCCGTGAACGGCGTCATCAACGTGATCTCGAAGCCGGCTTCGAGCACCCAAGGGCTTCTGCTGACGGGCGGCGGCGGGAATGTCGAACGTGGCTTCGGGGGAATTCGATACGGGGGGAGGCTCGGCCCCAAGGGGCATTTCCGAGTTTACGGCAAGTACCTGAACCGCGGCCCATCGCTCCGTCCCGATGGGGATGAAGCGGGCGACGACTTTGAAGTCCCGCAGGGTGGATTCCGCGCCGACTGGGCGCCGTCCGAGACCGACGCGTTCACACTCCAGGGAGACATGTACGCCGGCACGGGCGAGCGGCCGTCCTCCGACGACGATGAATTCTCCGGCGGCAACGTTCTCGCGCGGTGGACGAGGGGGTTCTCCGCGGCCTCCGACATCCAAATCAGCGCTTACTACGACCGCACGAAGCGCACGATTCCGAATCAGTTCGAGGAACGACTCGACACGTACGACGTGGGCTTGCGCCATCGCGTCGCCTTCGGGAGCCGCCACGACGTCGTGTGGGGAATCGGGTACCGCCAGTACTTCGACGACATCCGAAACAGCATGATGATCGCGTTCTTTCCCGAGGAGCTGCTACGCCGGGAGTACAGCGGATTCGTTCAGGACGAGATCGCGCTCGTTCCCGAACGAGTTCGGTGGACGATCGGCGCCAAACTCGAGCACAACGACTACACCGGGGTGGAGTATCAGCCGAGCACTCGCCTGGCATGGACGCCAACGACGAAGCATACGATCTGGGCCGCGGCGTCGCGAGCCGTTCGCACGCCGTCGCGGATCGATCGCGACCTCCATTCTCCCGCGTCGGGTCCGTTTCTCCTCGCGGGCGGCCCGAACTTCGAGTCCGAGGTGCTCCACGCGATCGAGTTGGGCCTCAAGTCGCAGTCGAGCGAACGGCTGACCACGTCCATCTCGACCTATTACAACATCTATGACGACCTCCGGAGCTTTGAGACGGGAGCCTTCCCGTTCCTACTCGCGAACGGGCTCGAGGGGGATTCGTACGGTGCGGAAGTGAGTGCGAACTACCAGGCGCGCAGCTGGTGGCGCCTCAACTCCGGCTACACGATCCAAAGGCTCGAGTTGGAAGTAGAGCCGGGAAGCAGCGACACCTCCCAGGTGAAACAGGAGGGCGACTCGCCCCGTCATCAGTGGTACCTGCGATCCTCGATGTCCCTGCCGCATGCCTTCACGGTGGACATCGGCGTCCGCGCCGTCGGCGAGCTTCCGAACCAGCGCGTGCCGGCCTATGCCGCCTGGGACGGCCGCCTCGGATGGCAGGCAAGCGACGCCATGGAGCTCGCGGTCGTCGGCCGCGACCTGTTCGACCGCCAGCATCCGGAGTTCGGCGCGCCATCGTCTCGCAGGGAGATCGGGCGGAGCGTCTACGGCAAGGTCACATGCCGATTCTGACCCGGAGCGTCGTCCATCCTTCGCGTCGGTTCTGGGGACGGCTCGTGCTTGCCTCGGTGTTGACGGCCATCGTCCTGAGCCCGGCCACCGCCGGGTCGGAGTCCGCGCGCGCCGGTCGCACGCACGAATACGACCTGAAAGCCGTCTTCCTCTTTCAATTCGCCCATTTCGTGACTTGGCCCGCTCGGTCGTTTCGTGACGAGACCACCCCGATCACCATCGGAGTCCTCGGCGAGGATCCATTCGGCGCCGCCCTGGACGAGGTCGTTGCCGGGGAGAGCGTGGGCACGCGCAGGCTGGACGTGCGGCGGTACCAGCTCGCCGAACAAGTCGGGGCCTGTCACATCCTCTTCATCAGCGCGTCCGAGGCGGATCACCTGCCGGCCGTTCTCGCCGGCCTTCGGGGCCGGAACGTGCTCACCGTGGGGGACACCAAGGACTTCGCCACGCGGGGCGGCATCGTCGGATTCGGGGTGGACCGCAATCGCGTGAAACTTCGCGTCAATCTCGCGGCCGCGGACTCAGCGCAACTGACCATCAGCTCGAAGCTGCTTCGCCAAGCGGAGGTGGTTCGGAAAGGCGCGAAGCGATGAGGGCGCCGAAAACGACCATTCAGCGAAAGCTGGTCCTGGCGATCATGCTGACGAGCACGACGGCGCTCGTGCTGACCGGCGCGGTCCTCATCGCGCGCGAGGCGTCCAGCCTGAGACAGCTCGTCGAGCGGGAGGTGACCACCCGGGCGGGAATCCTGGCCGCCAATTCGACCGCGGCCCTGGCGTTCCGAAATCCGGATGACGCGATCCAAGTCCTGGCCGCGCTCCGGACGGACCCCAGCGTGATCGCCGCCGCGCTCTACGACGAGAGCGGCCAGCTGTTCGCGACCTATCCAAGCAACGTCGCCCCGTCGGTGCTTCCGCGCGCGTTCGGCGGAGTCGGCCATCGTATCGAGGACGCGAACCTAGTGATTCGCCAACAGGTCTTGGAGGGAACCCGGCTCTTGGGAACGCTCTACATCAGGACGGATCTTCGCGAGCTGGACGAACGCGTCCGGATGCACGCGCTCGTCGTCCTGTGCGCCGTGCTCGGCTCGATCGGGGTCGCGTACGTGCTCTCCATCTGGCTCCAGCGGAAAATTGCCGGGCCGGTGCGCGCCCTCGCTACGGCGGCGAAAGCCGTCTCGGAGGGGAAGGACTATTCGATCCGCGCCGACGCGGTCAGCGACGACGAGCTCGGACTGCTTGCCGAATCGTTCAACGACATGCTCGCCGAAATCGAAAAGCGGGACGGCGCCCTCCGGGCGAGCGAGGGGCGGCTGCGCCAGCTCAACGCCGAACTCGAAGAGCGCGTTGCCGCGCGCACGGCCGAGCTCGAGTCGTCCAATCGGGAGCTCGAGGCGTTTTCCTACTCCGTTTCGCATGACCTGCGGGCGCCCCTCCGGTCCATCGACGGGTTCAGCAAGGCCCTGCTCGAGGATTGCGGCGATGCGCTTGGGGAAGTCGGCGCGCGGCACCTCGACCGAGTGCGGAACGCGGCACGACAAATGGGCCTCCTGATCGACGACCTCCTCGGCCTGGCGCGGCTCTCGCGGGCCGAGATGCGGCGGGAGCGGGTCGATTTGGGGCTCCTGGCGAGAGAGATCGTGGCCTCGCTGTCTCAGGCCCAGCCCGACCGAAAGGTGGAACTCGTCGTCACAGGCAACCCGACGACCGAGGGGGATCCTCCGCTTCTTCGGGTGGTCCTGGACAATCTGATCCGAAACGCCTGGAAGTTCACCTCCAAGCATCCGACGGCGCGAATCGAAGTCGGCCAGACCGGCGACAACGGGAGTCGCACCTACTTCGTGGCGGACGACGGCGCCGGTTTCGACATGGCACATGCGTCGATGCTCTTCGCGCCCTTCCAGCGCCTGCATCGCCAGAGTGATTTCGAAGGAACCGGGGTCGGGCTCGCCACGGTTCAGCGCATCATCCAGCGCCACGGAGGGCGGCTCTGGGCCGAATCGGCCGTGGAAAGCGGAGCGAAGTTCTACTTTACGATGTGGGAGGCACGCTCATGACGGACAAGGTCATTCTCCTCGCTGAAGACAATCCGAATGACGAGGAGCTCACGCTTCGCGCCCTTCGAAAGCACAACGTCTCGAACGAGGTCGTCGTGGTGCGGGATGGCCAGGAGGCGCTGGATTATCTCTTCATCGCCGGGACCCACGCGGGGAGGAACCCGAACCAACCGCCGCAATTGGTCCTTCTCGACATCAACCTGCCGAAGATCAACGGGCTGGACGTGCTGAAGCGGATTCGCGCGGACGCGCGCACCCGAACGCTTCCGGTGGTGATCCTGACCTCGTCCTCCGAAGAACGGGACCGGTTCACGGCCTACGACAACTTTGCGAATAGCTACATCCGAAAGCCGGTCGACTTCGATCAGTTCACCGAGGCTGTTCGCGAGCTCGGGCTCTACTGGTTGGTGCTGAACGAGCCCCCTCCGAGCGTCCGCCCAAGAACGGCGATCTAATATGGCGACGAAGATCAGCATGCTGGTCGTGGAGGACTCGGAGAGCGACAGCGCGCTCACCGTTCGCGAGCTGGAGCGCGCCGGTTACGAGATCGTGCATGCCCGCGTCGAGACCGAGGCGGCGCTGCGGGCGGCCCTCTTGCAGACGCGGTGGGACATCGTCATCTCCGACTACAACGTCCCCGGCTTCGGCGGAGCCGCTGCGCTTCAGGTCGTGCGAGAGATCCGAACCGATGTCCCGTTCATCTTCGTATCGGGCACGATCGGCGAGGAGACCGCGGTGTCGGCGATTCGAGCGGGCGCGAACGATTATGTGATGAAGAGCAACCTGGCGCGGCTGGCGCCGGCCGTCGAGCGCGAGCTGCGCGAAGTCGCCGCTCGGGACGAACGGCGCGAGCTCGAGAACCAGCTTCGCCAAGCCCAGAAGATGGAGGCGGTCGGGCGGCTGGCCGGAGGCGTGGCCCACGACTTCAACAATCTGCTCACGGCCATCATGGGCTACGCGCAGCTCGCCTCCGGTAGGCTCCCCGCGGACCACCAAGCGCAATCGGACGTCCAGGAGATCATGAGCGCCTCCGAGCGGGCGGCCATGCTGACGCGTCAACTCCTAGCCTTCAGTCGCAAGGAGGTCGTCCAGACGCGCGTTCTCGACCTGGGCGCCCTCGTGGTCGACATGGCGAAGATGCTCCGGCGGATCGTCGGCGAGGAGATCCAAATGCACGTCCGCAGTCAGGAGGGCCTGGGCGGCGTAAAGGCGGACATCGGCCAAATGGAGCAGGTCATCCTGAACCTGATCGTCAACGCGC
>DATEND010000012.1:0-2349 GCA_035275245.1 Candidatus Eiseniibacteriota bacterium | reverse complement strand
CGGAAAATGGTCATCAACGCGCTCAACTCGGGCGCCGACTGCTTCATGGCCGATTTCGAGGACTCGAACGCTCCGACGTGGGAGAACAACGTCTCGGGCCAGGTGAACCTGTGCGACGCCGTGCGACGCCGGATCCAGTTCGACGATCCGGGCACGGGGAAGGCGTATCGTTTGAACGAGCGCGCGGCGGTGTTGTTGGTCCGCCCGCGCGGCCTTCACCTCCCGGAGCATCACCTCCTCGTGGACGGCGCGCCCGTCCCCGGGTGCCTCTTCGATTTCGGTCTCTATTTCTTCCACAACGCGCGCGAGCTCCTGGCGCGCGGCACCGGCCCGTACTTCTACCTTCCGAAGCTCGAGTCCCATCTCGAGGCGCGGATCTGGAATGAAGTATTCCTCCACGCGGAGGAGGCGCTGGGCCTGGCCAGGGGCACGATCAAGGCGACCGTGCTGATCGAGACGCTCCCGGCGGCGTTCGAAATGGACGAGATCCTCCACGAGCTGCGCGAACACTCGGCGGGCCTGAACTGCGGCCGGTGGGACTACATCTTCAGCTTCATCAAGACGCGCGCGCACGATCCGGGCGCCCTGCTTCCGGATCGCTCCCAGGTGACCATGGAGCAGCCGTGCATGCGGGCCTACACGCAGCTCGTGATCAAGACCTGCCATCGGCGCGGCGCCCACGCCATGGGCGGCATGGCCGCGCAGATCCCGATTCGAGGCGACGAGGCCGCGTCGCGGCAAGCCCTCGAGCGGGTCCGCGCCGACAAGGAGCGCGAGGCGTCCGACGGGCACGACGGCACGTGGGTGGCGCATCCCGGGCTTGTCGCGCTCGCGCGCGAAGCCTTCGTCGGTCGCTTCGGCGATCGCCCCAACCAGCTCGACCGGGCCCGCGACGACGTCCGGGTCAGCGCCGCCGATCTGCTCCGCGTTCCCGAGGGAACGCGCACGGACGCCGGACTTCGTTTGAACGTGCGGGTCGGCGTGCAGTATCTCGAGTCGTGGCTTCGCGGCATGGGGTGCGTGCCGCTCTACAACCTGATGGAAGACGCGGCGACCGCCGAGATTTCGCGGACGCAGGTTTGGCAGTGGATCCGGCACGGCGCGACGCTGGAAGACGGGCGTCGCATGACCGCGGCCCTCCTCGACGAAGTGATCGAGGAGGAGATGAAGAAGATCGCCACGGAGGTGGGACCGGATCGATTCGGCTCGGGCAGATTCGAAGAGGCGCGGGACCTCTTCCGCCGGCTTTCCACGGCCGACGCGCTCGAGGAGTTTTTGACGATCCCCGCATACGAACTACTGGATCAAGAAGCCCCAGCGGCAGAACGCCGAGGGGCATGACCTAAATGGCGTTTGGAACGCCCAGAGGAGAACATCATGGCTAAGTCACGCATCGGGCAACTCGGAAAGAAGGATCGCTGGGCAGGGATTGTCCGGCCGTATTCGGACGAAGACGTTCAGGCGCTCCGCGGCAGCATTCGGATCGAACACAGCGTGGCGCGGATGGGCGCGGAGCGGCTTTGGGACCTCTTGAACACGCAGGAGTACGTCGGAGCCCTGGGGGCCTTGACCGGCAACCAGGCCGTGCAGCAGGTGAAGGCGGGGCTTCAGGCGATCTACTTGAGCGGCTGGCAGGTCGCGGCCGACGCGAATCTCGCGGGGCAGACCTATCCGGATCAGAGCCTCTATCCCGCGAACAGCGTTCCAAGCGTGGTTCGTCGAATCAATCAGGCGCTTCTCCGCGCGGATCAGATCGAGACCGCGGAACGCTTGAAGGCGCGCGACAACGGACACGGCGGGAAGAACGGAACGGCGCCGCGGCATTGGCTCGCGCCCATCGTGGCGGATGCCGAAGCCGGTTTCGGCGGGCCGTTGAACGCGTTCGAGCTGATGAAGGGAATGATCGAGGCGGGCGCCGCGGGCGTGCACTTCGAGGATCAGCTCTCGAGCGAGAAGAAGTGCGGCCACCTGGGCGGCAAGGTGCTCATTCCGACCGGGCACTTCATCCGCACGCTCGTCGCCGCGCGGCTCGCGGCCGACGTGATGGACGTGCCCACCCTCATCGTGGCGCGGACGGACGCCGACTCGGCGAAGCTCCTGACGAGCGACATCGACCCGCGGGACCGGGAATTCCTGACCGGCGAACGGACCCCCGAGGGATTCTTCCGGCTACGGGGCGGTCTCCCCTGCGCCATCGCGCGGGCACTGGCCTATGCGCCCTACGCGGATCTTCTCTGGTGCGAGACCTCGACGCCCGACCTGAACGAGGCGCGCGAGTTCGCCGAGGCGGTCCACGCGAAACATCCCGGAAAGCTGCTCGCGTACAACTGCTCGCCTTCCTTCAATTGG
>DATEND010000011.1:0-5657 GCA_035275245.1 Candidatus Eiseniibacteriota bacterium | reverse complement strand
GTCGAGCCAGGCCAAGTCGTCGGGCTTGTCCGTGTCGGGCTTGGCCCCAAGCGAGCGGACGTAGTGCGCGATCGCGAAGCGGTCTTTGAGCGGGATCGACGGGAAGGCGGCCATGGCCGTTCCGGACGAGCCCGTCGTGATCGTTTGAACGATCCGAGCGGTGCCGCCGCCGTACTTCCAGTAGACCTCGGTGAAATTGCGCGGCTTGGGATTCAAGGCCGCCGCCGCCGGACCGTCGCCCTTGCCCCCAACGCCGTGGCACGAGGCGCAATTCACCGCGTAGAGGGCCTTCCCCTCCGCGACGAGCGCGTCGGTCGGGGTGAGCAGGGCGTGGACGTCCACGGTGGTCGCGATCTTTGGCGCCCCAGCACCTTCCCCATGCCCCTTCGTCGATTGAACGCCGGCGTTGTACATGAGCGCCGCCACGCCGCCGAGAAGCACGGCCGTCACGACGAACTGGGCCCTCGAAAGGAGCGACGCGACGGGATCGTGCTGCTCGTTGCCATGGGGGCCATGCGGGCCGTGGGCGGTTGGTTCGTGGCTCATCCGTGGAATCTCACGCTCGACTCGAACGCCGGGTCGCCGTGAGGGGCGACCGGGTGGCGTCCGAGGAAGCCGACGACGCACCAGCCGAAGAGGCCGAGGAACCCGAGCGACACGCCGACCTCGGTCCAGCCGAACACGACCTTCTCCGGCGAGAAGGCCGGCAGGATCAACCAGTAGAGATCGAGCCACTGGCCGACCAGGATCACCGAGGCGACGACGCAGAGCGCGGTCTCGCTCTCCTTCATCTTCTGGTGGAGGAGCGCGAAGAACGGAATGACGAACTTGCAAACGCCGAGCAGGATTCCGACGACTCCCCATCCGGTGTACGTGCGCGGGATGAGCCACTCGGTCTCCTCCGGCAGGTTCGCGTACCAGATGAGCATGAACTGGGAGAACGCGATGTACGTCCAGAAAATCGAGAACGCGATCATGTATTTCCCGAGGTCCTGGTAGTGGAAGCGGCTCACGAGGCCGGCGAGCGCGCCGCGCCGGCGAAGGAGCACGACCGCGATCGTCAAGGCCGCGAGGCCGCTCTGCCAGAGGCCCGCGAAGCAGTAGACGCCGAAGATCGTGCTGTACCAGGCCGGCTCGAGCGACATCAAGAGATCGAACGAGACCAGGGTCAGGAGGAGCGCGAACGCCAGAACGAATGGGGGCGCCGCGTGGAGGCTGGCCCTCGAGAGCGCCGGGTCGCGGGTCGTGTCCTGGCGCGTCGAATTGCGCACGAAGTACCACGAGAAAAGGGTCATCGCGAGCAGGAAGACGAGCACGCGCAGCGCGAAGAATCCGAGCGACAGATAGCCACCCTTCGACAGGTGGGCCGCCTCGGCGCCGCTCGTCACGCTGGGCGACGACCAGACGTAGAGGTGCGGCACGCCCAGGAGGAGTACGAAGAAGAGGAGGAGTGCGACCGGCAGGTACGACGTGAACGACTCGGCGACGCGGCGGATCACGACGCTCCACGTGGCCCCCACCAGATGGTGGAGCGCGGTGAAGAAGGCGCCCGCGACGGCGAGGAAGAGGAAGTAGACGTAGCCCAGGAGAAACGCCGCGTAGGCCCGCGTCGGCTCGGTGCCCACCTCGAACAGGAACGTGGCGGCCCCGATCGCGACCAGGAGTCCGAGCATCGCCCGGATCAGGACCGGCACCGAGAGCGGCGTCACGGCCGGTCTCGCGGCGGCGTGCGCGGTGACGTTCGCGGCGCTCAATGGGCGCTCGCTTTCGCGGCGGCGGTGTCCGCGGGGGCCCCGGCGGCTCCACCACCACCGGATTCCCCGGCGGCCGCTCCACCGGCGGCTCCACCACCGACCGCGGCCAGATCCGCCGGCGTCGGGTGCGCGGCGCGCTGGAGCGCCCGGACGTAGTGTACGGCGGCCCAGCGATCCTCCGGCAGGACCTGGGAGGCGTAGGACGGCATCAGATTCTGTCCCCTTGAAATGATGTGGAAGATGCGGCTGTCGGGCCAGGCGCGGACCTTTTCCGAGACCAACGAAGGCGGCATCGGATAAATCGGCACGATGTATCCCTGCCCGTCGCCCAGCTCCCCGTGGCAAACCACGCACGTGTTCATGTAGACGCGCTGACCCCGGCCCAGCACCTCCGCCGTGCGCGGGAGCGGGTTCGAAAACTCGCGCATCGCGGCCACGGTGTCCTCTTGCGCCAGCCGGTACGGCGTGAAGTCCCGCGGGACGGTCCCGGGCACGGGGTTCCTGTTCACGGAGCGGCCCGGGTTGAGCGGGTCCTCGTGCTGCGCGGCGACGCGGGGTCCGTACGCCATGTTGGGCATGTACTCCATGGCCGTGTCTTGCTTCCCGCGGCCGCATCCCACCGCCGCGAAGGCCAGGGACAGGGCCGCGAGCAGGGCGAGACGGGCGTGGCGCCCAAGCGCGGATCGATCAGCCACGGATCACCCGCACGTCGACGGCTCTTGTGGAGCGAAGCAATTGGATCGCGCGCTCTTCGTTCCAGGCCGGGCCGGCCTTCTCGGGAAGGAAGAGGCCGAAGCGGTCGTTGGTCAGGTCGCGATCCAGGATCGGCACCTGGAAGTTCGGCAGCCCGCACGCGACGAGAAGCGCGGCCAGCGTCATCGTGCCGCCGATCAGAACGCCCGACTCGAAGAAGACCGGGATGAACGCCGGAAGCGAGATCATCGGCTTCCCGCCGACGTTGATCGGCCAGTCGTACGCCGAGGTCCAGATCTCGAAGGTAAGCCCGAGCGCCGCGCCCGAAAGGCCCATGACCAGGGTCACGTACGGCACCCACGACTTCTTGATTCCCAGCGCCTCGGAGAGGCCGTGCACCGGGTACGGCGTGTAGGCGTCCACGTTTCGGAAGCCGTGCTCCGTGACCAGCGCCGCGGCCGTCAGGATCTCGTCCGGGCTGTCGTAGAGCGCCAGGATGCCCCGGACCGGCTTCGGCTTGAGGAACGGGAGCTCAAGCATGGATCTTCTCCGGCGGCGTCGCGGGAACCTTCCCCGCCGCTTTCTTCGAGTTCCAGAGCACCTGCTTCACCTCGGCCATCGAAATGGTCGGGAAGAAGCGGCAGAAGAGAAGGAACCACATGAAGAAGAATCCGAACGATCCGACGATCACCGAGATGTCGAAGATCGTCGGCTTGTAGTACGACCAGTTGACCGGAATGAAATCGCGGTGCAAGGACGTCACGATGATCGTGAACCGCTCGAACCACATCCCCACGTTCACGAGCAAGGACACGATGAACATGACGACCAGGCTTCGCCGGAAGCGCTTGAACCAGAACACCTGCGGCGCAATGACGTTGCACGAGACCATGATCCAGTACGACCAGGCGAACGGTCCGCCGGCGCGGTTCAAGAAGATGAACTTCTCGAAGGCGTTCCCGCTGTAGAGCGCGATGAAGAATTCCGTCGCGTAGGCGTACCCCACCATCATGCCGGTGACGAGGATGATTTTGTTCATGTTCTCCAGGTGGTGCATGGTGATGTACTCCTCCATCTTGAAAACCTTGCGGAGGATCACCAGAAGCGTCACCACCATCGCGAAGCCGGAGAAGATCGCGCCCGCGACGAAGTAGGGCGGAAAGATCGTCGTGTGCCACCCCGGCAGGATCGACGTGGCGAAGTCGAACGAAACGATGCTGTGCACCGAGAGGACGAGCGGCGTCGAGAGGCCGGCCAGCATCATGTACGCGCGCTCGTAGTGCTGCCAGTGCCGCTCCGAGCCACGCCAGCCGAGCGCGAGCACCGAGTAGATGCCGCGCTTCCAGCCGGTCGACCGGTCGCGGAGCGAGGCGAAGTCGGGAATCAGGCCGGTGTACCAGAAGCAGATCGAGATCGTCATGTAGGTCGACACCGCGAAGACGTCCCACACCAGGGGCGAGCGGAAGTTGACCCATAGATAGCGCCAGTTCGGATACGGCACGAGCCAGTACGCGAACCACGGACGCCCGGTGTGGATCAGCGGGAAGAGCCCGGCCGTCATCACCGCGAAGATCGTCATCGCCTCCGCGGACCGGTTGATCGCGGTCCGCCACCGCTGGCGGAAAAGGTGGAGGATCGCCGAGATCAGCGTGCCGGCGTGCCCGATGCCGATCCAGAAGACGAACGACGTGATGTCGACGGCCCACCCGACCGGATGGTTCAGACCCCAGATCCCGACGCCCTTGATGATCTGATACGTGATCTCGGCCGCGAACTGCAGCGTCAAGAGGAGCGAGATCCCGAAGAAGATCCACCAGAGCTTCCCCGGCTTCCGCTCGATCGGAGCGGCGACCTCCGCGTTGACGTCCGCGAAGGTCTTGTTCGGATTGATGAGAAGGGGCTCGCCGGTGACGTTCACCATCGCGGTTTCGTTCGCGCTCACGCGGTGGCCTCCTCGCGGTTTCGCACCTTGGTCTGGTACGTCACCGACGGAAGCGTGTTCAATTCTTCGAGAACGTGGTAGCCGCGTGCTTCCTTCATCACGGCCGCGACCTTGCTCTTCGGATCGTTCATGTCGCCGAAGACGATGGCCTCGGTCGGGCACGATTGCTGGCAAGCGCTCACGATGTCGCCGTCTTTGACCGGGACGCCGAGCGCCTTCGCGCGCTCCTTCCCGTCCCGAATCCGCTGCACGCAGAACGTGCACTTCTCCATCACGCCCTTCGTGCGCACGGTGACGTCCGGGTTCAGCACGAGGCGGAGCGACTTCTCCTTCACGTCGCTGTAATCGAACCAGTTGAAGCGCCGGACCTTGTAGGGGCAGTTGTTGGAGCAGTACCGGGTGCCGACGCAGCGGTTATAGACCTGGAGGTTCAGCCCCTCGCTCGAATGGACGGTGGCGAGCACCGGACAGACCGTCTCGCAAGGCGCGTTCTCGCAGTGCTGGCAGAGCATCGCCTGGTGCACGACGTCGGGGTTCTCCGGCGACCCGGAGTAGTAGCGATCGATCCGGATCCACGCCATCTCGCGCCCCTGGAGCACGAGGCTCTTCCCCACCACGGGAATGTTGTTCTCGGCCTGGCAGGCGATCATGCACGCGCCGCAGCCGATGCAGGCGTTCAGGTCGATCGTCATGCCCCACTTGTGGCCGGGGTACTTGTGCCGCGACCACATCGAGACGGGGTGACCATGGGACTCGATTCCGGACTGGGGATCGCGCTGGTATTCGCCGTAGGTCGTTTCGAAGATGATCGGGCGGTGCTCGGTGTACTGGTGCCCTTGCACCGCCGCCAAGAGTCCCGTCCGCCCCGTGCGCGTCACGCGGGCCGGAATGCCGCTCATGCCCACGCGGCCGGCGGTCGCTTCCGCGAGCGCGAAGCCGTTCTGGCCGAGCTTGTCGCCCACGCGTCCCGCCGCCACGCGCCCGTAGCCCAGGGCCACGGCGACGACGTCGTCGTGGAGCCCAGGCTGGACCACGACGGGCAGGTCGAACTTCGCGTGCCCCACGTCCACCGTCACGATGTCGCCCTTCTGGTTGGGCGGATCGGTGCTCTGCTTCACGTTCATTCGCTTCGCCCGATTGGGCGAGACCGCCGCGTAGTTTTCCCAGCAGACCTTGCTCACGGGATCGGGCAATTCCTGGAGCCAGGCGTTGTTCGCGCTCCGGCCGTCGTACATCGACACCGGCGCGTAGAGAACGAGCGAGAGCGA
>DATEND010000010.1:0-4307 GCA_035275245.1 Candidatus Eiseniibacteriota bacterium | reverse complement strand
CGCTCAGGATGATTCGGTGCGCCTGCGTGTCGACGCGCGTGACCTTCAGGTCCAGATCGTCGCCCGGCTTGAACGAGTCGGACGGCTTCTTCAGCCCTTCGATGCCTAGCTGCGAGAGCGGGATGAAGCCCTCGAGGCCGTCTTCCAAGTCCACGATCACGCCGCGGTCCAAGAGGCGGACGACCTTCCCCTTCACGAGAATGTCCGGAAGGTAGCGCTCGGCCAGCGTCGGCCACGGATCGTCGCTCACCTGCTTCAGACCGAGCGAGATGCGACGCGCGTCCTTGTCGATCGAAAGGACCACGACGTCCACCTTGTCGCCCTTCTTCAAGATTTCGCTGGGATGCGCGATGCGGCGCACCCAGGACATATCGCTGATGTGGACGAGGCCGTCGATTCCCTCTTCGATTTCCACGAAGGCGCCGAAGTTCGTCAGATTCCGGACCTTGCCCGTGAGCCGGGTACCGATCGGGAAGCGCTGGTCGAGCGTCAGCCAGGGATCGGGCTCGATCTGCTTCAGGCCGAGCGAGATCTTCTCGTTGTCCTTGTCGATCTTCAAGATCATCGCCTCGACCTCGTCGCCGATCGCGACCACCTTCGACGGATGGCGTACGTGACGGGTCCAGGACATTTCGGAAATGTGAATCAGCCCCTCGACGCCCTTCTCCAGCTCGACGAACGCGCCGTAGTCGGTGATCGAGACGACCTTGCCCTTGACGCGCTGGGTGACGGTGTACCGCTTGTCGACTTCTTCCCACGGATAGGGCGTCAGCTGCTTCATGCCGAGCGAGATGCGCTCCTTCTCGGGATCGAACGACAGGACCTTGACGCGGACCTTGTCGCCGATCGAGACGAGCTCGCTCGGGTGGCTCACGCGGCCCCACGACATGTCCGTGATGTGGAGCAGGCCGTCGATGCCGCCGAGATCGACGAACGCGCCGAAATCGGTGATGTTCTTGACGACGCCGTCGCGCAGCTGATCCTTGGCGAGCTCCTGAATGATCTCGCTCTTCTGCTTGGCGCGGTGCTCCTCGAGCACGGAACGGCGCGAGACGACGATGTTCCGCCGCCGCTTGTTCAGCTTGATGATCTTGAATTCCATCGACTGCCCGAGGAGGGAGTCGACGTTCTGCACCTGGCGAAGGGCGATCTGCGAACCGGGAAGGAACGCCTCGACGCCGTAGAGATCCACCACGACGCCGCCCTTGATCTTCCGGACCAAGCGTCCCTCGACGAGCTCGCCCAAATCGGCGGCCGCCTTCACGCGGTCCCACACCTTGACGAAATCGGCCCGCTGCTTCGATAGAACGACCAGGCCGTCTTGATTTTCGGTTTTCTCGAGGAAGACCTCGATCTCGTCGCCGACCTTCACGCCCTCGAGGTCCGGGAACTCCTCGACCGGAATGACTCCCTCGGACTTGAAGCCGACGTCGACCGTCACTTCCTTGTCGTCGATCTTGAGGACTCGTCCGCGGACGATCTCCCCTTCCTCCAGGTCTTGGAGCGACTCCTCGTAGAGCTGGAGCCACTGCCCCATCGCGTCGGCGGACTCTTCGTCCGAGTCCATCTCCGCGACGCCGACCGACGTGACCGTTCCCACGTCCGCCGCGTCCTGGTGAATCAACCGCGTCGTCGACCTCCGCTTCCGCGGTTTCGCGTCGGTATCGATTTCATCCGACGCATCGTCCTTTACGTCCAAATCCTCTTCGTGACGTCGAACCATGCTTCTGTGTACCCCCTGTTTCTATTGAATTTCGGCCTTGTGGGCCGGTACAGCCCTCGTTAGCGCGGCGACGCGCCCGCGACCGCGGGCTCCAAGTTCGTCAACCGCTCCACCACTTCCGCGATCACCTCGTCAGGCGTCGACGCGCCGGCCGAAACGCCGACCAACCGGATCCCGGTGAACCACGTATCGTCGATCTCGTCCGCCGACTCGATCTGGTGCACGCGTGGGTTCACCTTGCGACACACCTCGGCGAGCTGCGCCGTGTTGGCGCTCAGCCGCCCGCCGATGATGACCATCGCCTCCACGTCCGGCGCCAGCTCGACCGCGGTCTTCTGCATCGACGTCGTGGCGCCGCAGAGCGTGTTGAACACGCGGACTTCCTTCCCGCGTTTCAGGAGCGCGCCCACGACTTCCTGGACGTGCCCGATCGCGTGGGTCGTCTGGAACACGACCCCCATCCGCGGGATGAACTTGAGCGCTTCGGCCTCCGCGACCGTGTTGATCACGATGGCCTTGCCCGCCGTATGCGCAACGACCCCGATCACCTCGGGGTGGTCCTTGTCGCCGATGACGACCACCTTGTAGTTCTCGTCGATCAGCCGGCCCGCGTACTGCTGCGCCTTGGTCACGAACGGGCAGGTCGTATCGACGACGCGAAGCCCGCGGTCGACCGCCTCCTGCTTCACCTCGGGTCCGACGCCGTGCGACCGAATGACCACGGTCGCGTCGCTCGACACCTCGTCCAGATCGGCCACGACCTCGAGTCCCTTCCGCTGGAACAGGGTCACGACCTGAGGATTGTGAATGAGCTGGCCGAGCGACTTCACCGGTCCCTCGGACTGATCGAGCGTGTCGCTCGCCATCTTGATGGCGCGCTTCACTCCGAAGCAGAACCCGGCGTTGTCGGCGACGATCACTTCCATGTGTTCCCCTTACCCGCGCTGAAGCGCGGCAATCGCGTCCATGATCCGGCACGCGAACGCGTGCTCGGCCTCCCGGTCGCCCGCGATGTTCGGTGGAGCCACCAAGGGCGAACCCAGCGTGATTCGAACGAGCTCGAGCCGTGCTAAGGATCGGCGAATGTGGTTCGAACCGGTGATACGGACAGGCAGCACCGGAGCCCGTGTCACCGCGGCAAGCCGGCCGATGCCGGCACGCGGCGGAAGCATGGCCCCGCTCTTGTTGCGGGTGCCTTCCGGGAAGATGAGCACCGCTCCCCCCCGATTCAGCGCTTCTTCCCCGCCCCGAAGTCCGGAGCGCGCCTGGGCTCCACGCTGAATTGGGATGGAATTATACCCCCGGAGCATCGCCCCGAACACCTTATTTTGGAACAGTTCCGCCTTCGCCAGGAAGTGGAGCGGCCGGGGAAAATTGGAGCCGACGAGTGGCGGATCCCAAAACGAGATGTGGTTGCACGCCACGATGAGCGGGCCGGTCCGCGGCACGTGATCCAAGCCCTCGATTCGAAACCGGAGAGCAATCCGGGAAAAGACCTTCACGAAGCGGCTTCCGAACCAATAGAAGGGCGTCGTCGGCCCGTGACCCCGAACGGCGAGGGAGGCCCAGTGCCCCGCCAGGTCCACCTGCTCCTCGAGCGTCAGGGAGGTCGTGTCGAGGGGGATGGCATCGCCGGCCGGAACGAGCGGGCTCTCGGTTCGCCCTGCGTCCCTCCGGTCCCGGTCTCGCAACATCGCCTCGATGGCGTGGAGGTCCGGCCGTTCCCCCCGCGCCTCCAGCTCCCGAAACCGCCGTGCGGCACGAGCTTCCACGGATGCGGTGAGAAAGATCTTCAAGTGGGCCTTCGGGAAGACGACGGTTCCGATGTCGCGCCCTTCCATCACCACGCCCGGCGCCTTGGCCAGCGAACGCTGGATCTGGACAAGACGCCGTCGAAGCCGTGCGTGCACGGCGACGAGGGAGGCAGCTTCGCCTGCCTCCGCCGTCCGAATCTCCGCCTCGACCGACCGGCCGTCGACCCGGAGCCCTTCCGGGCCCACCTCGAATCGGACCGCGTCCATGGCGCGCAGGACCGCATCTTCCCGGTCGAGGGAGGCGCCCTTCTCCAGCGCCAGCCACGCGGCCGCGCGGTACATCGCCCCCGAATCCACGTGAAGGAGCCCGAGGCGGGCGGCCACGCCCCGCGCCGTGACGCTCTTCCCCGCGCCCGCCGGCCCGTCGATCGCGAGCACGAACGGCTTCATCGGGCGAGGCTGCGGAGCCGTGCCAGGAACCCCGGGTCCGACACCGCGGCCGCATCGGCTCCTTCGACGCGGACGCCCTCCTTGGCCCGAAGGCCCGCTACGAGGAACGCCATCGCGATCCGGTGGTCGCCGCGCGCGTCCACGGTCCCGCCGCGGGGCACGCCGTTCCCGCGAATCGTCCAGCCGTCATCGTGCGCGGTCGCGTCGGCGCCGATCGCCTGGAGCCCTTCGGCGACGGCCGCGATCCGGTCGGACTCCTTGAGCTTGAGCTCGCGGGCCCCGCGAATCTCGAGGGTGCCGGAACCGAACGCCGCAACGACGGCGAGGAGCGGAAGCTCGTCGATCAGTCCTGGGATCTCGGACTCGGCGACTGGTGCCGG
>DATEND010000009.1:0-6135 GCA_035275245.1 Candidatus Eiseniibacteriota bacterium | reverse complement strand
CGGGCCGGCGACTCCGGCTATGACACCCTCTTGCAGGCCGATCCGTTCCTCGAGCGCCACCTTGCGCGCCAGGTCGAGGAGAGAGCGGTCGTAGGGTTCGGACATGTCCGGGAAGCGCGGGCCGAGCGCCTCCTCGTTCGGTCCGACGAGCGGGCTGTCCCCCATGAGATTGATGTGGTCCACGATCGCGACGATATCGGCGGGCCGGTAGAGCGGGTTCATGGCGCCCGCGGCGTTCGTCGACACGAGCGTGCGCGCGCCCAAGGCGCGAAGCACGCGCACCGGGAAGACCACCTGGCGCATCGAGTAGCCTTCGTAGTAGTGCGCGCGGCCGTTCAGAACCGCGGCCCGCTTTCCTCCGAGCGTGCCGAGCACGAGTTCGCCCGCGTGGGTTTGGATCGAGGGAGTGGGAAATCCGGGAATCTCGGCGTAGGGGATGGTCTCGGGATCCGTCATGGAGTCGGCGAAGCCGCCCAGGCCGGTCCCCAATACGATGGCGACCTCCGGCCGAACAGAGCTTCGCGAGGAGATGAAGGCGCGCGCCGCTTCAATGGCGCGAAGCGTCTCCGATCCCGCCGAGGCTTCCCTGCTCATGGTTTCGCTTCGAGCCTGCGCCAAAGCTCCGCCTCCTCGAGCCCGTCCGCTTCGATCCATTTCACGCGCGACGCAGCGCCGCCGACGAGCCGAATGGCCCGGCGCGGCAGTCCCAATTGCTTCCCCAGAAGCGCCAGCACGGCCTCATTGGCATCGCCGTCGGCGGGAGCGGCGGTGACCCGAACGCGGATCGAGCCGTCTGCTCGCGATGCCCGAATTTCGTCGGCGCGGCTCTTCGGCGTGACCCGCACCTGGAAGCGCACGACGAACCCGCCTACGTCGCCGAGCCGAAGAGCGCCGAGCCGACGCGCACGACCGTGGCCCCTTCCTCGACCGCGATTTCGAAGTCGCCCGACATTCCCATGGAAAGTCCGGCGCCTTCCGAAAGGACGCCCGCGCCTGCCGCCTCGTCCCGGGTCCGCCGAAGAAGACGAAAGGAGCTTCGAGCCCCCTCATCGCCTCCGGCCAACGGGCCGATCGTCATCAATCCGTCGATGCGAATGCCGGGCGTCTCGGCCAGGCGGCGGAGGAGCGTGAGCGCCTCTCCGGGCGCCACCCCATGCTTCGACGCATCGCCGGACGTGTTCACCTCGGCGTAGCACGGAACGACGCGTCCCGCGGCAAGGCCGTGGCGTCCGACCTCCTCCGCCAACCGCGCGGAATCGATCGAATGGATCTCCTCGAACAGCGACACCGCTCGCTTCGCCTTGTTCGACTGTAGATTTCCAATCAGGTGCCAGCGCGCGCCGGACCCGACGAGCGGGATCTTCGACCCGGCCTCCTGGACCCGACTCTCGCCGAACTCGGTGAGCCCGGAGGACATCGCGGCCCGTACGGCCTCCGCGGAGTACCCCTTGCTCACCGCGATGAGGCGCACCGATCCCGGAGCGCGCCCGGCGCGCTCCTCGGCGCCGGCGATGCGCCGCGCTACCTCTTGGAACCGCTCCGAAAGTGATGGCACGTCGAGCGTTCGAGCACCCCGCGAAAACGTGAGCGGGACAGTATAGGCGTGTGGCTCGAGGGGGAACAACAAGAAAGCCCCGCGACATCGCGCCGAAGCGTGTCGCGGGGCCCTCGAACGGACCGTGCGGGGCGTCAGACGGGGTGGGCGCCTAGCGTCCCTCGCGGAAAACCGACTCGGTCTGAATCACGATCCCATCGCACCCCTTTTTTCGACAGGAAATGGTGCCCGGGGGTGCGGAGGAAACGGAGGATTCGGCCTCGCCGGAGCGTGACGCTTGGAGTTGAATCAGCGCCTGCACCTGCTGGGGGGTATACATGTACCCGCATCGGTTACACCGATGCCAATACTCAGTGCTCATAGGTAGGTACTCCTGTCTCAAGGGTACAGGAGTGCGCTCCCTACCGGCGCCGAACGATGTGACCGAGGCTGCAAAACGGTGCGATCACGACGCGGGCGAACGCGCCGGTCGCCGTTTAGGCGACAACACAAGGTTACATTGGGCCCAGCTGCAAGGGCAACAGTTTCTTCGCGACCCCCTGGGGGTGGTACGATCCTTTCGGGCGTCGTGCAATCGAACCGAAAGGTCCGGAGGGTCTTCCCCGTGCTCAAAATGTTGATCCACTTCGCGATCATCGCGGCGACGTTCTTGATCCTCGCTCGATACATCCCCGGGTTCTACGTCGCCGATTGGACCGCCGCCGTGATCGCCGCCCTGGTCTTCGGGCTGGTGAACGCCACGATCGGTCCCATTCTCACCTTCTTCTCCCTGCCCTTGATCCTGATCACGCTTGGGATCTTCTGGTTCGTCCTGAACGCGCTCCTCCTGACGCTGGTCGCGTTCCTGGTCCCCGGCTTTCGGATCAACGGCTTCATGCCCGCCCTCCTGGGCTCGATCGCGCTCATGGTCGTGAACCTGATCTGGAAGATGGCGAGCCGGGAGGCAAAGGAGGAGGACTAAGGCGCTTCCGCGCCGCTCCATTGCTCCCGGATGACCTCGTCCCGAGTCCCAGACTCCGCGGAGTTCGTTCCCAACCGGCTGGCCGGCCTGCTGGCGACAAGGCGGATCGAGGGGCGCGAGATCCTCGATCTCACCGGGACGGATCCAACCCGGGCGGGTCTGGGATGGCCGCCGCCCGCCTTGCTCGCCTCCCTCGGCGACGGGCGCGCGGCGCGGCATGAGCCGGACCCGCGCGGGGCGCCGGCGGCGCGCGAAGCCGTCGCCGCGTACCTCGGTTTGCGCTCCGAACCGCGCGGTGACTCCGGATTCGTTCCCCCCGAGCGGATTTTTCTCACCTCGAGCACGAGCGAAGCGTACGCGCACCTCTTCCGGCTCCTCTGCGAGCCCGGCGACGAGGTGCTGATTCCACGGCCCTCGTATCCGCTGATCGAGCCGATCGCCCGGCTCGAGTGCGTGCGGCCCGTTTCGTACCGGCTGGCGTACGACGGGCGCTGGCGCCTCGACGTCGACTCGCTGGAGGCGTCCGTCGGACCGCGCACGCGTGCCGTCGTCTTGGTGCAGCCGAACAATCCGACCGGATCGTGTCTTAACGCGCGCGAAATCGAGCAGATCGAAGCCATCGCGGCTCCGCGCGGGATCGCCGTCATATCGGATGAGGTGTTCGGAGACTTCCCGTGGGCGGCGGGCGCGCGAACACTCCCGTCGCTCATCGGCGCGACGCGCGTTCCCACCTTCACGCTCGGCGGCGTTTCCAAATCGTGCGGGTTGCCGCAGATGAAGGTGGGCTGGATCGCCGCGACCGGCCCGGAGGAGACCCTTTCGCCCCTTTTGCCGGGGCTCGAGTGGATCCTCGATCTCTTCCTTTCGGTCGGAGGCCCCGTGGCGGGAGCGCTTCCGGAATTCCTGGCATCGCGCCGCGAGTTCCAGGCCGGGATGCGCGAGCGGCTCGCGCGAAATCTAGCGTGCCTTCGGGACGCTGCCGCGCGCGCGCCGGACCGGATCGACCTCTACTCCGGCGAGGGCGGCTGGACAGCGATCGCCAGGATTCAACCGGAAGCCGAATCCTCTCGCGACGGCCAGGATCTGGCCGAATGGGCGCTGGTGCGACACGACGTCTACCTGCACCCGGCGCACTTCTACGATCTCGAGCGGGACGATCTCGCGGTGCTGAGCCTGGTGCCGGATCCCCGACTGTTCGAGCGGGCCTTGTCGCGACTCATCGCGTAGAGTTCGATTCCCGGGAATCGAACGCGGCGCCGGGGGGTAGACTGAAGAGTCGGGGCTCCCTAGGACCCCGGCCTGCCGCCCACGCACGGGGGATCGCTCATGAGACGTCTCTCAGTCGTCGCCGCCGTCTTGATCGCGGCCGGCATCGGAATCGTCGATCCCTATGCATGCGTCCAGTACAGCCAGGGGGCCGGTGCCGAACGCGAGGTGCCCATGAAGGACCGGAACGCGTTGCTTCGGATCGCGATTCGAGCGCGAAACCTCGTTCCCGCGCCTGGGCGTCGCTACGTCGCCGACCCTGGATCCGACGAGGCGAAATCCGAGGCCAAAGCCGCGTGGGACGATCGCGCCGGCAAGTGGGCGGCCCCGGGCATCGCGCGCGCCACGCGCAGCTTCCCGCCGGCGAACCCCGACGCGCCGGACGCGCCGCCGGAGTTCGAGATCCGAACGTTCGTGAACGCCGAGGCCGGATTGCCCGAAGCGCTGGCGAGCGTCTTCGGCGAGCCCCGGCCGTTCGCGGTCAAAGGCGCGGTCGCCGTCGAGATCACCACCATCGGCGCCGAGGACGAATCTCCGTCGAACGCGGGAGCGGAGGGTGGCCGCGTGATCATGCCGGTCACGCCGGAGTCCAAAGCCAACGCGATCACGTTGCTCCGCGTCCTGGTGGCCGATCCCGAGTCGGAACGCGCGCTGCGCGACCTGTCGCAGGGAAAATCGGTCGACCGGAGCGCGCGGCGCCCCGTCGCTCGCGTCGATCGCGTCGAATCGATCACGGTCGGGCTCTACGGCGCGAAGCAGGACGTCGAACGCGTGGCCCGACGGCTGCCGATCGCGAGGCTCCGCGCCCTGCTCTCGAAATAGGCTCGTAAAGCCAAGTAAGTTGCGCGGTTGGCGGCGCGCAGGTGTTGCCGCTTCGAAAGACCTTCCCTTGCCCGCGTCCCGGGAGTAAAAACGTTCTATTCGTGGGATGTGGCCCGGTTCCCACCGGCGCCGTCGGACCATCGTTTCTCGCCAATCACAAATTATGGAGGGTACCCATGGATCGGATGCGAGTGCTTGCGCTCGGACTTCTCATCGCGTGCGCCGCGGCGGTGGTCGGGGCGGACGCGCCAAAGAGCGCCACGAAATGGTCGATGAACGCGACCATCATCGAAGCGTGCTCCTGCCCCATGTTCTGTCAGTGCTATTTCAGCTCGAAGCCCGCCGAGCACACGGGCGCCGGCGCGCACGCGGGCCATGGCGCTGGAACGTTCTGCAAATTCAACAACGCGTTTCGCGTGAACAAGGGAAGTTACGGCACCACGAAGCTGGACGGAGCCAAGTTCTGGGTGGCGGGCGATCTTGGGGACGAGTTCTCCGACGGCGAGATGGACTGGGCCGTGCTGACCTTCGATCCGTCCGTCACGAAGGAGCAGCGCGAGGGAATCGCCGCCGCACTGGGCCACGTCTACCCCGTGAAGTGGAAGTCCTTCGTCGTGGCCACGGACGCCCCGATCGTGTGGAACGCGACGAAGGATCGCGCCACGGCCACGCTCGATGGCGGAAAGGCAGCGGAAGTCACGCTGGTTCGCTTTGGAGGCAACACGACCGAGCCGGTCGTCATCCACAATCTCAAGTACTTCGGGACGAAGCGCAACACCGGGTTCGTCCTGATGCCGAATGAGGTCGAGGCCTATCGTCTCGGCGACAAGGCGTTCGAGTACAAGGGCACCAACGGGTTCATGATCACGTTCGACATCAACGACAAGGACGTCGTGGCGTCCGCGAACTGACACACCTCGCCGGAATGAAGTAAGAGAGGAAGGACCGATGAATCTCGAATATATCCGCACGCTCTGGGAAGACCAGCGGCTCGTGACCGGAATCACGATCCGTGCGATCCAGGCGATCCCGGTGGACGCGGTGGACGCTCGCCCGGTGCGCGACATGCGCTCGACGAAGGAGTTGGTCTGCCATCTCGCCGCTACGGTGAAGAACGTGGCGATGGGGATCACGAGAGGCCGGATCGAGGATTACGAAGCCGCGGAGAAGGATCCGTCCGTGAAGACGCGGGATGACTTGGTCCGCGTCATGCAGGACGCATGGAAGTCCGCGGACGCCGCCGTCCAGGGGATCACCGAGGCGACGGCGCGAACGCCGATCGAAACGCCATGGAACTTCAGCCCGCCGGCCTGGATGTGCGTCCAGATCATCGCCGACGAGCACCTGCACCACCGCGGCCAGCTCTACGCCTACCTCCGCGCGTTCGGCGTCGAGCCGCCGTTCATGTGGAGCTTCGAGTTGAACGCGGCGGAGTTTCAGCCGCGGCAGCACGCGCCGGCGTAAGCCGAGCGCGACTCCGCACCACCGAAGCATCGCGACGGGGAGGGTCCACGCGGACCTTCCCCGTTCG
>DATEND010000008.1:0-4552 GCA_035275245.1 Candidatus Eiseniibacteriota bacterium | reverse complement strand
CTCCTGGGAAGCCATCGCGGCCCGGGTCGAGGCGGTCTATCTGGCCGCCTCCGGGACGTGCTAGAATCGGGCTGATGCGCATCCTCTTCTTGACGTCGCGGATGCCGTACCCCCCGGTCGGAGGGGACCGATTCCGGGTCTTCCACATCCTTCGCACCGCCGTGGAAGCGGGACATTCGGTGCATCTGATCACCTTCGACACGCACGCGCGCGATCCGGTGGAGCTGGCGCCCCTCGAGCGCCTGGCCGAGTCCGTCGACGTCGTGCCGCTCCCGCTACCGCTCTCGTGGCTGCGCTCCGCCCAAGCGCTCCCCACCCGCTTCCCACTCCAAGCCGCCTACTATCAGTCGCGACGAATGCGCGACCGCGTGGACGAAGCGATCCGCCGCATTCGCCCGCACGCCGTCTACACGCATCTCTTCCGCATGGCCCCCTATGCGCTCCCGCACATGAGCCGTCCCGGGACCCGATGGATTCTCGACATGACGGACGTGATCTCCGCCGGCATGGAGCGTTCGCTGCCGTATCGGACCGGACCGGACCTCTGGCTCCACCGAATGGAGGAGCGCCGCATCCGGAATTTCGAAGCGCGCGTCGCGCCGCGGTTCGACGAATGCTGGGTGATCAGCCAGCGCGAGGCGCGGCACCTGGCCGCCCTGGCGCCGAGCTCGCGCATTCGCGTCGTCCCGAACGGCATCGGCCCGGAGCGATTCCGCCCGCGCGCCTCGCGCACGAAGGGGCGGCTTCTCTTCCTTGGGTTCCACGAGGTGTTCCACAACAAGGACGCGGTTCGATTCCTCGTGCAGGAAATCTTCCCGAGGGTGCGCGCCGCCGTCCCCGAGGCGACGCTCGACATCGCGGGGAAGGGCTCCGAGGCGCTCGGCGCCTGGGCGCGCGGCCCCGGCGTGCGCGTGCTCGGATTCGTGGATGATCTGGAAGAAACGCTCATGGACGCGGCGGTCTTCGTCGCGCCGCACCGCTTTGCCGCCGGCGTGCAGAACAAGGTGCTCCAGTCGCTCGCGAGCGGCACGCCCGTGGTCACCACGCCATCCGTCCGCGTCGGGCTCGAGCCGATTCCCGAAGGCGTGATGCGCGTGTCCGACGACGCCGACGGGATCGCCGCGGAGGTCGTGGCGCTGCTCCGCGATCCCGCCGCCGCGGCCGCGCAGGGCGCGCGCGCGTCCCTCTGGGTGCGGAACCAATTCTCGTGGCGCGTCTCGCTCCACGCCCTCGAAGCGATTCGACGACCCGCCGAGCCCGAGACGATCCCCGCGCGCGCCGCGCAAGTCGTTTGAGTTCCAAACTCCCGCTCCTCGAAGTCGCACCGCTTGCCTTCGGCGCCGCGCTCGTTCTCACGCCGCTCATGGCCCGTCTCGCGGTCGCCACGGGATTCCTCGATCACCCGGACCCGCGTAAGCCGCACCCGGCGCCGACCGCGCTCTTGGGCGGCGCCGCCGTGGGGCTCGCTATCGCCATCGGCATCGTCTTCGCGGCCGTCCTCTTCGGCGTGCCGGTCGGCGCCCCACGGACCGGCGTGCTCGTGGGAGCCGCGCTCTCGCTGGTTCTGGGGTTGGTGGACGACCGCCACGCGATGCGACCGGCCGGAAAGCTCCTCGGCCAGATCGCGGTCGGGATCTGCCTCGTGCTCTGGGGCGCGCGAGACGGATTCATGGTCGAGAATCCGTTCCTCGGAGCGGTGGCGATGCTTGGCGTCGTTGCGCTCTTGAACGCAATCAACTTCCTCGACGCGATGGACGGCATCGTGGGCGCCGTGGTGCCGATCACCGCGAGCGGGTTCGTCGCGATCTCGCTCCTGCACGGCGCCGACGTCGATCTGGCGCTCGCGTGGGGAATGATCGGCGCGGGGGCGGGGTTCCTCGTCTACAACGCCCCTCCCGCGCGAATCTTCCTCGGAGATGCGGGGAGCCACTTACTGGGCTTCACGCTCGCGGCGTTAACCCTGCAGGCGCTTGACGATGCGCTCACCTGGCCGCACTTGGCCGGCGTCGCGTGCATCCTCGCGTACCCGATGTTCGACGTGATCTTCGTGATCGTGGATCGCCTATTATTGGGGCGACCGATCACCGTCGGGACCACCGACCACACGACCCATCGACTTGGTCGGATCTGTGGACGGTGGGGCACGCTCGCCATTATTTCGGGCCTCGTGACCGTCGGGACCGTGCTTGGGGTCTACGTTTGGGGGCGCGTGAGCGACCTTCTTGTGACAGCCCTATTGTCAATTTTGGGGCTTGGATACGCCATTTTTGGGGCGGCCCTGAGACGCGTAAGTCCCACCCCTTCGTTCGACACTTGACAAACCGTTTTTACAGTTGTACCTTACGCAGTCGAGAGGTACATTTACGCGGCCGTTACGCCGGAGACTGCGAGGCAAGGACGCGATGTCGCAAAACCCCGAATCCTTCCGCGACAACGACGGATCCTCCGACTTCTCGGAGACCGATCCGCTCGAGAGGCTGAGCCGCGGGCTCACGCAGTGGGAGCGCGAGCTCCTCATCCAACCGAAGTCACCCTCCCGCGCACGCGCCACGAACGACCTCGACCGCCTCCAGCACCTCATTCAGGCAAGCCGCGCCGTCACCAGCACGCTCGACCTAAACGAGCTCTTGGTCCGGATCGTCGATGCGGTGGTTCGAATCGCCGCCGCCGATCGCGGGTTCCTGATGCTGATGCGCGACGACGGGAAGCTTCGCTTCGAAGTCGCGCGGAACCGCGACGAGACCACGCTTCCCCCCGAGGAGTTCCAGATCTCGTGGGGCATCGCCGAGGAAGCCGCGCATCGCCGCGAGACCGTCTGGGTCCCGGACGCGGTCGGTTCCTCCCTCTTCCAGGATCGAAAGAGCGTTCGCGAATTGTCGCTTCGGACCGTCGTGGCGTTTCCGATCCAGAGCACGGGCCGCATTCTCGGCGTTCTCTACATCGATTCCCATTCCATCGCGCACGAGTTCACGCCGGAAGACATCGCTCTTCTCGAGGGCGTTGCCGCGGTCGTCGCGGTCGGCCTCGAGAACGCCCGGCTCCACGAGGAGCTCAAGGACTCGAAGAACCGGCTCGAGATCGAGAATCAGAATCTGCGGCGCGCGCTCAAGGAAGACGTTCGGTACGGTCTCCTGATCGGGAAGAGCCCGCGGATGCAGCGCGTGATCGAGCTGATGGAGAAGGTGATCCCGACCCAGGTTTCCGTCCTCGTCAACGGCGAGACGGGCACCGGGAAGGAACTCGTGGCGCGCGCGGTCCATCAGAACGGTCCGCGGAAGGAGCGAAACTTCATCGCGGTAAATTGCGGCGCGCTTCCCGAGAACCTGCTCGAGAGCGAGCTCTTCGGTTACAAGAAGGGGGCCTTCACCGGAGCCAACGAGGACCGGGTGGGCCTCTTCGAGGCGGCGGATCACGGGACGATTTTCCTCGACGAAGTCGGGGAAATGCCGGCCGCGCTCCAGGTGAAATTGCTGCGGGTGCTTCAAGACTCGCAGATTCGCCGCGTGGGCGACACCGTAAGCCGCAAAGTGGACATCCGACTGATCGCCGCGACCAATCGCGATCTCAAGACCGAGGTCGAGGCCGGGCGGTTCCGTCAGGACCTCTTCTACCGGCTGAACGTCGTCCCGGTGGAGCTGCCGCCGCTTCGCGAACGAGGCGAGGACATTCTCCTCCTGTCCCAGCACTTCCTGGATCTTCAGTCGAAGCAGCAGGAGAAGCAGATTCGGGGGCTCTCCTCCGAATCGCGCGAGCTTCTGCTTCGTTATCCCTGGCCCGGCAACGTTCGGGAACTGGAAAACGCGATGGCGCGTGCCGTCGCCCTCGCGGACGAAAACGCCGTGCTCGAGCCCCACCTCTTCGGCCTCGGCGCGACCGTGGCCCGTCGGTGGGACGGACAGCACACGCTCCGGGAAACGCTCGACGCGGTCGAAGCCGAGACCGTGCGCGAGGCGCTCCGCCAGTGCGACTCGAATGTTTCGCGGGCCGCCCGGGCACTCGGCGTCAGCCGCCAGCACCTCCACAATCGGATGAACTTTCACGGAATCCGCCGCGCGCGGATCGTGAACGACCCCGCTTCGTGACGGATCCAAAGGCGCAGCGACTTCAATCGCTGCGCGCGATCCTGATGCAGAGCGACGCGGAACTCCGCGCGCAGCTCCCCGAGTATTTCCTCGTCTACTACAAGCACCTGAATATCCTCCGGAACCCCGCGCGCATCGAGCACGTCATCCAAAAAGGGCGCGAGATGTACGAATACTTGGAATGCGAGGGGAAGGACGTGCTCGACCTGGGCGCCGGCTTCGGAATCGAGGCGCTCCTGGTCGCGATCCACGGCGCGAAGAGCGTTCTCGCGACCGAGATCGATCGCGACATGGTCGCGGTGGGGGAGTACCTTGCCCAGAAAATCGACCCCCCCGTGACGAACTTTCAGTCGCGCTACGGAGACGGCATCGCCATGGAGCTCCCCTCGGGCTCGTACGACGGGATCATGGCCAACTGCGTGATCTCCCACGTCCGCGACCTCGAGGGGTTTCTCAGCGAGGCGCACCGC
>DATEND010000007.1:0-3317 GCA_035275245.1 Candidatus Eiseniibacteriota bacterium | reverse complement strand
GCCGGTCCCCGGCTCCGTTTACACGGAAGGGCAGATGAACTTCAACGGCAATGCCTTCTACATCGACGGGCACGACCACAACTTCACGGCGCCCTACGACACGGTGACCGGTGCGCCGGCCCTGCCGGGGATCTCGACGCCGAACGATCCGAACGCGATCGAAAGCCAGTTGAACGGCCAGCAAGCGGACAACGTTCAGGGCACAGGCTCCGACCCGAGCGTCGAGCCGTCGAACGTGAACCTGGATCTCCAGTCGATGGCGACCGCGTGGAGCGACGCCGCGGACATCACGCTGGTCGGCAATCAGAACAATCCGTCCACGGCGGGCTGGGGCACCACGTCGGCCCTCAAGATCGTACACATCGCGGGCGACCTGCACATCTCGGGCGGCGCGACCGGGGCCGGCGTGCTCGTCGTCGACGGCGACCTGGTTTTGAGCGGTACGTTCAATTGGAGCGGCGTCGTGCTCTGCCTGGGAGACGTGACGGTCACGGGCGGTGGCAACGTGAAGCAGATCCTCGGCGCGCTCATGGTCCAAGGATCGCTCTCGGACACCTCGGTCCTGAACGGACACATCAAGTGTCTCTACTCGAGCGCGATGATCAGCAAGCTGAACTCGCTGACGCGCTACGAGGTCTCGTCCTGGATCGACCAGTAGGAGCCGCGCGGCTCTACTGGTAGAACCAGAAGCGGAAGGGGGCGAGGTTCCCGCCCGCTCCCGACAGCTCCCGCTCGATTCGAATCTCGGGGCGGGCTCGTGCCACGAGTGGCCCCGGAATCGTGAACCGGGGCTCTACCCACGCCGTCTCCGACTTCGCGATCTCCCACGTCCCAGCCGCCCTGCCATCCACCGTGATCCGTAACCGGCTCGAGTACCACGCGTCCGTGCGCATCACCATCTCGAGATCGTGGCCGGGCTCCGCGTGGACTCGAAACCGGAGGGACCCCGAAACGACGCGGCCGCCGTCGGTCATGGGCCGCGTCGGGCGGTCCTGGAAGGAGTACATCCGGAGTACGTCCCTCGCTTCGGGCTCGGTCGACCAATCGTGCCGGCGCTCGTCGTCGAGCCACGCGACGTCGAGGGAGTCGACCAGGCTGCGCTTCGATCCTGGTGGAGCCGCGAGCGCGGGCAAGTCGACCGCCCGCGCGTCGATCCACGAAGCGGGATAGACGACCTTGTCGTTGCCGCCGCAGATCGTATTCAGATTTAGATGAGCGCGAAAGGCCTCGGGTCCGAGAATCCCGCTCTCCGGCCAATAGGGGAACCACTCCGGATAGATCGCGAAGTAGGTCGGCGTCCGTTCGGGGGGTTGCCGCCGCACGTGCTCGAAGAGGCACGCGAGCCCCGAGCGGTAGACGCGCGCATAGCCGGCGCTCGTCAGGCCGACCAGGTCGACGGTGGAGCGGCGGCCGTAGTAGGCGATCGCGCCCGCGTCGTTCATTCCGACCACCGCGTTCTTCGGAAGGTTCTTGTCGATCCAGCGGCCGACGGCGACCTGTTGGTGGAGGATGTTCTCGCAATTGTGCGCGTAGAAGAGCGGCACCCGGTCCACTTCCGGCAGAAGGCGCGGAATCCAGACGGAGAGCGGGATCAAAAGCGCGGCCGCCGCCAGGGCGGCGCCGAGAACGCGCGGGGTGCGGTCCCACGCGAGCCAGGCGAGCCGACCCCATCCGGCCGCGAGCAGCACCAGAACGAGCGTGTAGAGGCCGTGGTGGTATCGGAGGAGGTGCACGAAGCCGGAAAACGGGAGCGAGTTCAGCACGATCCCTAGAGCGAGGAGCGGGACCAAAGCCAGGCCGCCCTCCCAAGGGCGGCGGCGCGGCACGAAGGCGAGAGCGAGGAAGAGCAAGACGGCGGCGCCGTTGGTCCAGGCGATCGGTGCCGGAATCCGGCCGCCCGGTCCCAGCTCGAGCATCGAGAGGTAGAGGGCGGCGGTTTCGCGCCAGATGAGCGGTGCTCCGGTCAGGTACTCGCGCCGCGTGGTCTCGTAGGGCTCGGCGAGGATCGATTTCGCCTGGCTGCTCGTCGATTCGATCGAGCCGGCGACCAAGAGATTGACCACGAACGGGAGCGCCGCGGCCGCGAACGGAAGAAGGAGCCGCGGAGTCCAAGACTGCGCTTCCCCGGCGCGCCGCGCGACACGCCGGCGATCGTGGATCGCCAGGAGGCCGAAGACGCCGCAGAGGACCGCCCCCTCGGGCCGCGAACCCGCGAGCGCGAAGAGCCACCAGGGAAGCGTGGGAAATCGCGCGTCGTGCCGCTCTCGAAGATAGACGAGCACCGTCGCCAAGAGCGCGGTTCCGTAGAGCGGGAGTTCCATGCCGCTCATGTAGCCCCAGAGGAGGAAGGGGCTCGACAGGAAGAGGAAGAGGGCGAGCGCTCCGCCCCCGAGTCCGCCGAGTCGGGCCCCAAGCCGCGCGGAGAGGAGCGCGCTCAGCACGTATCCGACGAGCCCGAGGAGAAGCGTCCACCCGATGCACAGGGCCGGCGAGAGGCGGAGCAGGTGCGGCGGCAGGAGGAGGAATGGATACCAGAGGCTCGTGGCGCCCGTCGTCGGATCGTTCCCGGGCGTATAGACGAAGGGATGCCCCTCCGCGATCGCGCGAGAGTATTGGAGGTAGATGAATCCATCATCCAGGGGAAGCGAGATCTCACCGTCCGTGAGCGCCCGCTCCGCCCGAAACATCCGCCCCGCATGAAACGCCGCCACGCCCACGACGAGCAATGCGAGGGCAAGGCGCAACCATCGAGGGGAGAGGATGCTCATCGGTCCCCGGTCCTCACGACCGTCACGATCACCACGCCGCCAGCGACTCCGGCGCCGCGAGCGTCACGCGGAAGATCGGATCGACGGCGTAACCCGCGGGCTCGGTTCGAAAGATCGAGAGCAGCGCCGGATCGTCGCGCACGAGATACACCGGGCGCCGTCGAATATTTCGCGCGATCACCCGGTTCATCATCGCGTCGAGATCCCCCGCGTAGCGCGGGATCGAGAGACCCGGATACCGGCGCGCCAGGTGGTGCTGATACCAGGGCCAGACGAGGAGGTACTTGTAGACCACCGCGAGGTCGGGGTGGGACTTTCGGAATTCGGTCGCCTTGTAGAACCAGAACGCGAACGTTCGCCCGTCGTATTCGCTGAGGACGAGCGCGTTCGGCTCTACGACCTCGAGGTTCCGCCGGGCGTAGAGCCACGGCCGAAGATCCCGCGAGGCGTCCACCGCGCCCCAGTGCGCCGGGAGCGCGTACGCCGCCGCACCGAGCGCCAGCGCCGCGAGGGCGATCCGCGCAGCCGGGGCGCGAGCGCCGGCCTTGG
>DATEND010000006.1:0-6543 GCA_035275245.1 Candidatus Eiseniibacteriota bacterium | reverse complement strand
GGCCGGGCGCGCGCTCGCCCAGAGCGGTCTCTCCGCGGCTGACGTTCCCGCGACGGGACCCGGTGGCCGGCTCCTCAAGGAGGACGTGGTGAAGGCGCAGCGTCCCGCCGGCCCGCCGCGCGGCGCCGCGGCTCCGTCCGGCACGCCGGGCGCGGAGGAAGAGGTCGTGCCGATGAGCCCGTTCCGCTCGCGAATCGCGGAGCGGCTCAAAGAGGCGCAGAACACCGCCGCGCTCCTCACCACGTTCAACGAGGTCGACATGTCGGGGGTGATCGCCCTGCGCGAGGAGTTGCGCGAGCCATTTCAGGAAAGCCACGGCGTCAAGCTCGGCTTCATGTCCTTCTTCGTCAAGGCAGCCGTCGACGCGCTGATGCACTACCCGATGGTGAACGCCGAGATCCGCGGGCGCGAGATCGTGTACAAGAACCACTACGACATCGGCATCGCGGTCGGTGGGGGAAAGGGCCTCGTGGTGCCGGTTTTGCGCGGCGCCGATCGGCTTTCCTTCGCGGAGATCGAAGTGGCGATCGCCGACTACGCCGGACGAGCCAAGGACAACAAGCTGGATCTGGAGGAGCTGAAGGGCGGCACCTTCACGATCTCGAACGGCGGCGTCTACGGCTCGCTCCTCTCCACCCCGATCGTGAACCCGCCGCAGAGCGGCATCCTCGGCCTCCACGCCATCCACAAGCGCCCGGTCGCGATCGACGATCAGGTGGTCATCCGGCCCATGATGTACGTCGCGCTGACCTACGACCACCGCATCATCGACGGCCGCGAATCGGTGACGTTCCTGCGCCACGTGAAGGAATTGATCGAGCGCCCGACGCGCATGCTCCTCGGGATCTGACGTGACCGAGCGACAGCACGATCTCGTCGTCATCGGCAGCGGGCCCGGCGGCTATGTCGCCGCGATCCGCGCCGCACAGCTCGGCCTCGACACGGCGTGCATCGAGTTGGAGCCGGCGCTGGGCGGCACTTGCCTCCGCGTCGGCTGCATCCCCAGCAAGGCGATGCTCGAATCGAGCGAGCGCTTCCACGAGGCGGCCCATGCCATGGCGCCGCACGGCGTCGTGATCGGTTCCGTCTCGCTCGATCTCCCGACGATGCTGAAGCGGAAGGACGAGATCGTCCGCGGGCTGACGGGCGGCGTCGACATGCTCTTCAAGAAGAACAAAGTGACCCGGTACGCCGGGCGCGGGCGCATCGCGGGATCGGGGCGGGTCGTGGTGGAGGGCGCCACATCGCCCGGCGCCGGCGCTGCCAAGACTGCGCCTGCCGAGCTGACGGCGAAGCACACCCTGATCGCCACCGGGAGCCGCTCGGCCGAACTCCCCGGCGTGAAGCCGGACGGCGATCGCATCGGGACGAGCACCGAGGCTCTCGCGTATTCCGAGGTGCCGAAGCACCTCGTCGTGATTGGCGCGGGCTACATCGGGCTCGAGATGGGGTCGGTCTGGCTCCGCCTTGGGGCGAAGGTCACGGTCCTCGAATACCTGGACCGCATCCTCCCCGGCATGGACGACGAAATCGCCGGCGAGGCGCTCCGCCTCTTCAAGCGGCAGGGGATGGAATTTCGGCTCGGCGCGAAGGTCACGGGGGCCAAGTCGGCCAAGGGACGCGTCGTCGTGACATGCGAAGGCCAGGAGCCGATCGAAGCGGACCGGGTGCTGCTCGCGGTGGGCCGGGTTCCGAACACGGAGGGCCTGGGACTCGACTCCGTCGGGATCGAGCCCGACGCGCGCGGCCGGATCCCGGTCGACGAACACTTCCAGACCTCTTCACCCGGCATCTACGCGATCGGGGACGTGATCGGCGGCGCCATGCTTGCCCACAAGGCGAGCGAGGAAGGCGTCGCGTGCGTCGAGCAAATCGCGACCGGGTACGGGCACGTGAACTACGACGCCATTCCGGGCGTCGTCTACACGCAGCCCGAGATCGCCTCGGTCGGCCGCACGGAGGAGGAACTCAAGGCTTCGGGAGTCGCCTACCGTAAAGGGACGTTCTTCTTCCGCGGCATCGGCCGGTCACGCGCGCTCGGGCAGATCGACGGCCGGGTCAAGATCCTTGCCGATGCCACGACCGACCGGATTCTGGGCGTCCACATCATCGGGCCCCGCGCGGGGGATCTCATCGCGGAGGCCGTGGCGGCGATCGAGTTCGGCGCGAGCGCAGAGGACCTAGCGCGCATCTCCCACGCGCACCCCACGCTCGCCGAAGCGGTCAAGGAAGCGGCCCTGGCCGTGGACGGCCGGCCGATCCACGCCTAGCACGTCCAGCTCGGGGAACTACTTGAGCAGGACGAGTTTCTTCGAGTCGCGGAATCCGTTCGCCGACTCGATCCGGTAGAAGTAAACCCCGCTTCCGACACGCCGCCCGCTGTCGTCGGTTCCATCCCACCGCGCCGAGTAGGTTCCCGCGGCGTGCGGCGCGTCCACGAGCGTGCGCACCAGCGCACCCCCAGCGTTGTAGATGCGGAGTTTCACCGGGCCGAATTGCCCGACCGAGTACTTGATCGAAGTGCTCGGATTGAACGGGTTCGGCGAGTTCTGCGCGAGCGAGTTCGGAATGGGAGGCGCCTGGAACGTCGGATCCTCGGCGACGGCGGACGGCGAGTAGCACGGGACGGCCTTGAAATAGTCGGACATGATGTCCTGGGTCAAGAAGAGCCGCTCCCCGCCCTCGGTGATGGAGTTGAACGAGAACGCGAAGAAGGCGACCCGCGAGCTGTCCGACCCGAACGAGACGTACTTGGTGGCGTAACGCTGCGCCGCCGATAGGCCGCTGCCCGGATAGCGGAGGAGCGTACCCGCCTTCCCGTTGGCCGCCCCCTGGGTCGACGTTCCGATGAGGTCGAAGTCGTCGATCAAGGGACATCCGGCGTCGATGTGCATCGCTCTTCCGTCGGTCGGCGATCCCGCCACTCCGGTGATGAGAGGCTGCAGCGAGTCTTGGGGAAGCGATTCCCACAGATCCCGGAAGAATCGCACGCCGCACGTAAACCCCAGGAACGAGTTGAATTCCTGTTGCCGCGTGATCATGTCGTCGGCGATGTTGTCGCCGGACATCCAAAGGTTCCGATTCTTCCCTGGTTGCTGGATCCAGGACTGAAGCAACGCCTGATCCTCCGGCCGAATCGTGAACGAGTTCAGGTTCCCCGAGTGCCAGATGATCGTCGAGTACTGGGCCAGCTTCGAGACGTCGGACGCCGGCCAGTCGTAGGCGCCTCCGATGGTAGAACCGGCGGGCGTGTTGCCGATGCCGCTGCTCGGCGCGTTCACGTCCCACGTGTCGAACTTGTAGCCGAGCCCCTTCAGACTCGTCGCGAAGTAAGTGACCTGCTCTCGTCCGGAGAAGTTGTTCACGAACAAAATCGAAGCGAGGCTATCGACGCACCCGGGCGGATTCGTCGCCGTCTTGAGGGGCAACACCGAGGCCGAGAGATAGTGCTGGTCTGTGATTGCCCCGGCCGGGTAGTAGGTGGTTTCGTTCAGGCTGTCCGTGACCGCGAAGTAGTAGTCGATCGTGGTGTTCGCGGGGTAGTTGCCCGCGGGAACGTCGGCGAAGCGGTGGCGCGGAAGCGCGGGGGTCGAGTTCTGGAGCGTGACCGCGCTGAACGATCCTCCGTTCGCGCGCCAGTACATGAACCCGGACTTGTAGCCTCGGGACGCGTTCACCTCGATGACGGCGCTATCACCGACCGCCGTGTTGATGTTGTCGTTGCCGCTGAACGCCGTCGTGTTGAACGTATCGTTGAAGAAGTCGATGTCGCGCGCGACGAAGACGGGAGGCGCGGTCGTGACGACCCCCACGATCACGTTGTCGAAGAACGTGTAGACGCCCGTCGACGAATTCTGGCCGTCGCAATAGATCTGCCCGTAATCCGTCACCCCGAACTCCACCATCAAGGAGTCCCTGTTCGCCGCGCCCGTCAATGAGACCCGTTGTCGCGCCCAGTCCTTGGTCGATCCGTAATAGAGGAGACGGGTCGGGTCGATCCACTCGCTCCATGGTTGCCCGACGTTTCGGGTCCGGTAGCGGAGGTGGTAGTACATGCAGGCATAGAGCGGCAGGTTTCGGTATACGTCGAACGCCACGAACACGTCGTCCGCCTGGTTGATCGGGACTGACGGTGTTCGGAGCAAGTTATCGAGCCGCGGCACGAGGGACAGGACGACCGGATCCCACATGGCCCAGACGTTGGTCCGGTTCTCGGTGCAGATGTCCTCGGTCAGGACGTTGGACGCGATCTGATAATAGTCGCCGACGGGCGGGAAGATGGATGCGACCCAATTCCCAGGTCCATTCTCGGCGTTGTCGAAGAAGCGGACCTGGGTGTTGACCGTGATCGTAATGTTGTCGACGATCCAGCCGTCCCCGTCGTAGAGGCCGTCCGCGGACGAGTAGGCCACGTCGCTCGTGAAGGCGAAGCGGAACAAGAAGAGGCCGTGGGCGCTCGGATCGGAGTTCTGATACCACTTGGCGCGATAGAACTCAGGGATGACGACCGTAACGGTGTCGCAATTCATCCCGCCCCCGCCCGGACCGTGCACGTCCCCAGTAAAGGTCGCGATCGGAACCCATCCGTCATCCAGGTCGTAGATTTGGACTTGCCCGGTGTCGTAGTGGTTCTCCGCCTTGAAGCGGTGCCGGAAGCGAATCCGCGTGATCGCGTTGTTCGGGATGCTGTCGAGCCAGGCGCCGTTCTCCAGGTAGTGGGACCACGAATTCTCGTAGCCCATCCGATTCGAATCGAAGACCCACGAGGAGTCTACGCGGCCGCACCACCATGCCTTCCCCTGACACGCGAGCAGGGAGTCGATGTGCCAGGCAGTGGGGCGCGCCGAATTGTCCACATGCGTCCAGTTGCCCTCGTTCCCAATGCTCAGCCCGTTCAGGCTGTCGGTGAAAACGACGACTTCCTCGAGTGGGGGCGGGACGCGAAGCGGCCGGCGCGCGAAGGCGGGGCCGCTTTGGCGGGGCGTCAGAATCGGGATCTCTTCTCGAACCACGCCGGGGTCGTTCTGCGCGGCCTCGACCGAGGGACTGACGGTCGATCCAGGGGATCCGGCACCCCCGGCGGCGGGCGCAACGGTGGGATAGGCGACGGCAACGCCGAGAAGAAAGGCGGCGAGACCTGCCCGCATGGTGCGTGCTCTCAGAAGAAATCGGTTCGCCATCGGACCACCTGATTATACCATAACTCCGTGCCGAAGGCCAAGCTAAGCCGAAGGCCGGTCCCCGTCGCCCCGCAGACCCCCTCTCGCGACGTCAACCGGAACCTCCTCTACCTTTGTTTCTTCGCGTCGGGCGTGGCCGGTCTGATTCTCGAGATCGTCTGGTCGAAGTATCTTTCCTACTTGCTCGGGAACTCGATCTACGGGGTCTCGACGGTCGTGGCCGCCTTCCTCGGCGGGCTCGGAATCGGCGCCGCGTGGGGGGGCCGCCTGGCGAGTCGTTCCAAGTCCCCGCTCGCTGCGTACGGCCGGCTGGAAGCGTTGGTCGGGCTTCTCGCCCTGGCGAGCCCCCTGGTTTTCCTGGCCGCTCCCCCCCTCTTCGCCATGATCTACGACCTCGTCGGCGGTTACGGACCGGGTTTCTTCGCGCTTCGGTTCGCGTTCCTGTTCTGTGTGTTGCTCCTCCCCACGACCGCCATGGGAGCCACCCTTCCCCTCCTGGTCGAGCACCTCGATCGGAAGGAAGCGGGGCAGAACCGCCGGAGGCCGGTCCGCTCCGGTGGGGCCGTGGCGCGGCTCTACGCGATCAACACGGCCGGCGCCGTCACGGGCGTGCTCCTCGCCGGCTACTTCCTCATTCCGGCCCATGGGCTCGCCGTTTCCGCCGTCTTTGCCGCGGCGATCGATTTCGCCGTGGCCACCCTCGTGCTGCTGTCGCGGCCCGCGCCGTTCGCGCGTCCGGGCGTCGACCTCACCACCGAAGTCGAAGCGGCCGGGCACGGAGCACCGGAGGACGCCGGCCATGACGGACGGCAGGCGATCGCGGCTCCGACGCTTCTCGATCGGTTCCTCCTACCGATGTTCGCGCTCTCGGGGCTGACCGCGATCCTGTACCAGGTCGCCTGGACCCGAATCTTGGCGATCCCGTTCGGGGGGATGGTCTACGCCTTCTCGGCGATCTTGGCGCTCTATCTGCTCGGCCTCTCGCTCGGCGCGGCGGGAGCGGCGCGCGCGCTGCGTCGATCCGCCGACCCGTGGTCGCTCTTCGCCGCCCTTCAGATCGGGTTGGCCGCGGCGGTGGCGTTCGGCACCCACTACTTCGGGTCGATCCCGCACGGACAGGCCTCGGTGATCGCGGCCTCGCAGGGCAGCATGACCGCGCTGCTCCTCGGGGAAGCGCGGATCGCGGCCCTCGTCGTGATGCCGCCGACCTTGTTTCTCGGCGCGCTCTTTCCCGTGGCGGTGGCGATCCACCGACGGCGGGTGGCCGACGCCGGAGCGGCCACGGGATCGGTCTACGCCGCGAATACGGTCGGATCGATCGCGGGCTCGATTCTCACCGCGTTCGTGTTGATCCCTGCCTTCG
>DATEND010000005.1:0-2580 GCA_035275245.1 Candidatus Eiseniibacteriota bacterium | reverse complement strand
CTCCGCGACCTTGGCCGGTCCCGGCCGGATCAACTTCTCGAAGTGGAACAGGGCGTCCCGCGCCGCTTCCTGCTCGGCCTCCTTCTTGTTCCCGCCACGGCCGCGTCCGAACGTCTTCCCGCTCACGACCACTTCCACGAGGAACATCTTCTGATGGTCGGGGCCGTACTCGCTGGAGATCCGGTACTGCGGGTGCGTCTTGAACTCGCCCTGCACGTATTCCTGCAGCATGCTCTTGTAGTTGGCGAGGTTCTCGTCGCTCAGGATGGTGTGCACTTCCTTGAGCAGGAGACGCGTCGTGAGCTGGCGCGCCGGCTCGAGGCCGCCGTCCAGATACATCGCGCCGATCACCCCCTCGAGCGTGTCGGCCAGAATGGACGCGCGATTCCGTCCGCCCGATCCCTTCTCGGCGTCGCTCAGCAGGACGAAATTCCCCAGCCCGAGCTGGTTCGCCGAACGCGACAGGATCACGCGGCTGACGAGAAGGGACTTCATCTTCGTCAGCTCGCCTTCGCGGAGCTTGGTGAACTTCTTGTAGAGGAATTCGTTCACGACGAGGCCGACGACCGAGTCGCCGAGGAACTCCATGCGCTCGTTCGATTCGCCGCCGCGCCCGGGAGTGGCGTGCAGGTACGAGCGATGCGTCATCGCCTGCCGCGCCAGCGCCGGGTCCTTGAATTTGTACTGCAAGATCCGCTCGAGTCCTCTCAGATCGAAATCACGATCCCGTCCTCGAGCCGGAGACGGTTTCGTTTCCAGTCCAAACAGCTTTCTCAGAAATTTCACTTGGTCCGGAGCCCCGCGGGGCTCCGCCTATGCCACATACCTCGACAGCGCCAGGGTGACGTTATGCCCACCAAAGCCCAGCGAATTCGACAGGGCCGCCTGCAGCTCGACCGAACGTGCAGTGTTGGGGACGTAGTCGAGGTCACAATCGGGATCGGGGCATTTGTAGTTGATCGTCGGGGGAAGCGTTTGCCGCATGAGCGCGAACGCGCAAATGATCGTCTCGAGCCCTCCCGCGGCGCCGAGCAGATGCCCGGTCATCGACTTGGTCGACGAAATGGGCAGCTTCCGCGCGTGCTCTCCGAATACCGATTTGATGGCTTGTGTCTCAAACTTGTCGTTGAGTGGCGTGGAAGTGCCGTGGGCGTTCATGTATCCGAACGATTCGGCCGGTAGCCCCGAATCTCGAATCGCCGCCCTCATGGCCCGCGCCGCACCCTCACCCTCGGGGGCGGGCGCGGTCATGTGATGGGCATCTCCCGTAGCGCCGTAGCCGATGACTTCCGCCAGGATCGGCGCGCCGCGCCGTTTGGCGTGCTCGAGTTCCTCGAGCACCAGGATTCCCGCACCTTCTCCCATGACGAATCCGTCGCGCTGGGAATCGAAGGGGCGCGAGGCCCCGGCCGGATCATCGTTGCGTGTGGACATCGCCTTCATCGAGCAGAATCCCGCGAACGAGATCGGCGTGACCGGGGCTTCGGTTCCCCCGGTGATCATCACGTCCGCCTCGTCGTGCTGGATGATCCGGAACGCCTCTCCCACCGCGTTCGCGCCGGAGGCACAGGCCGACACGGTGCAGTAGTTGGGACCGCGGGCGCCGAACTGGATCGACACCTGCCCCGAGGCCATGTCCGAGATCATCATCGGAATGAAGAATGGACTGACGCGCGACGGGCCCTTCTCCATCAGCTGGCGGTGCTGCTCCTCGAAGGTGGCGATGCCTCCGATGCCCGAGCCGATGACGACGCCGTAGCGAGCGGTATCCACGTTTTCGGCGGAGATCTTCGCCTGAGCCACGGCTTGTGTCGTGGCGCCGATCGCGAATTGAACGAACAGGTCGGCGCGGCGAATTTCCTTTCGGTCCATGTATTCCTCGGCCCGAAAGTCCTTCGCCTCCCCCGCGATGGTCGTGTCGTATCCCGTCGTGTCGAACCGCGTGACGGGACCGATCCCCGATTCGCCCGCGGTGAGACGTTTCCAGAACGTCTCGGAGTCGCACCCGAGCGGGGAAACCACTCCCATGCCCGTTACGACGACCCGCCGTGACCCGTTAGAGTTCCGCCCCATGCTCCCTTCGCTGCTCCATTCTCGATTGGGTTCGCCCGGTTTCGCGCGCCCCGGATTCCGGGGCACGCGGCCGAATCAGGCGTTCTTCGGCACGTGGGACTCGAGGTACTTGATCGCGTCCGCCACGGTCGTCATCTTCTCCGCATCCTCGTCGGGAATCTCGATGTCGAACGCTTCCTCGAGCGCCATCACCAACTCCACCGTGTCGAGCGAATCGGCGCCCAAGTCGTCGATGAACGACGCCTCCGAAGTCACTTGCTCCGGCGCCACGCCAAGCTGATCCACGATGATTTGCTTCACCCGGTCTTCGCTGAATGCTGCCATGCCTCGTGTCACCTCCCTTTTTGATCCTTCCCGGTCCGCCGGGATTCGCCTACATCACCATGCCGCCGTCGACCGGCAGCACCTGTCCGGTGATGTACGACGCGGCATCCGACGCCATGAACACGAACGCACCCGCGACCTCGTCCGGCCCGGCCCAGCGCTTCAACGGGACGCGGTTCATCA
>DATEND010000004.1:0-15999 GCA_035275245.1 Candidatus Eiseniibacteriota bacterium | reverse complement strand
AGGTCGTCTACTTGGACTTGCGCGGACACGGCCGGTCGGAGTGGGGCAATCCGGACGCCTGGACCTTCGAGGCGTGCGCGGATGACGTCCGCGCGTTCTGCGATGCCCTCGGGATCGCTCGCCCGATCGTCTACGGGCACTCGCTCGGCGGCATGGTTGCGATGCTGTACGGGGCACGCCACCCTGGCCACGCCGGTGGGTTGATCCTCGATTCCACGACGGGCCGGTTCGACGTGGAGCGAATGGTCGCGACGTTCCGCCGGCTGGGCGGCGATGAGTTGGCCGAGACGATCGCCCGCGTGTACGGTGGTGACGATGCGTCGCAGGTCACGCCGGAGCAGTGGGCCCGGTGCTGGGCCCACTTCGGTCACTGGGTCCCCGGGGCGGAAGAGAAAGCACGCATCGTCGTCAATGCCCCGCTCAATCCGCCGGGCCTCAAACTCCTGGTTCGGTTCAACGCGCTCGATCAGCTCGGCAAGATCGACTGCCCGACGCTGGTGTGCGTCGGCGCCATCGACCCCGCCACACCGCTGGCCGGCGCTCGCGAGATCTTCGGTGCGCTCCCCAGCGGCTTAGCGCGGCTCGGCGTGATCGAGAACGCGGGCCACTTCCCCTGGAGAGACAACCCGGAGGAATACTGGGCGCTGATCAGCGAATTCGTATCGAACGCCTGCCTTACCCGGTGATTCGAAAATTGGCCCTCCCACGCGAAATCACGACCGAACGTCTGCGGCTCCGACGGTGGCTGCCCACCGACTTGAACCCGTTCGCCGCGATGAACGCCGATCCGAGGGTCGCGGAGTACTTGCCCACGCGCCTGACAAGGAAGGAGAGCGACGCTTTCGTCGCCCGCGTGGAGGCGCACTTCGAACGGCACGAGTTCGGGCATTGGGCCGTCGAGGTCGCCGGCGTCGCGCCGTTCGCTGGATTCGTCGGCCTCTCGCACCCTCGCTTCGACGCACCGTTTCAGCCGTGCGTGGAAATCGGCTGGCGCCTCGCCGCGGACCATTGGGGCAAAGGGTACGCGACCGAAGGGGCACGGGCCGTGCTCGCGTTCGGCTTCGACGTGATCGGCCTCGAGGAGATCGTGTCGTTCACGGTGCCGGCCAACAGTCGCTCGCGTCGCGTGATGGAGAAAATCGGCATGACGCATGATCCGGCCGACGACTTCGACCACCCCATGCTGCCGCCCGAGCATCCGCTCCTCAGGCACGTGCTCTACCGGATCGCGCGATGAAGCGCGCCTGCGCATGGGTCGGCGAGGACCCTCTGATGCGGCGGTACCACGACGAGGAATGGGGCGTGCCCGTGCACGACGATCGACGTCTCTTCGAGTTCCTGACGCTCGAAGGGGCGCAGGCCGGCCTTTCTTGGAGCACCATCCTTCGCAAGCGGGAGAACTACCGCGAGGCGTTCGCCGGATTCGACCCGGCAAAGGTCGCTCGCTTCGATGCACGACGGCGGGCACGGCTCATGACCAATCCGGGCATTGTCCGAAATCGGCTGAAGATCGAATCGACGGTGTCGAACGCCCGGGCGTTCCTCGATGTTCAGAGGGAATTCGGGAGTTTCGACGACTACGTCTGGCGCTTCGTCGGTGGAAAGCCGATTCAGGCACGCCGAAAGGGCCTCCACGAGCTTCCCGCGCGTACGTCGGAGTCGGACGCACTGAGCGCCGATCTCCGAAAGAGGGGGTTTCGGTTCGTCGGCTCCACGATCATGTACGCATTCATGCAGGCGGTCGGAATGGCGAACGATCACGAGACGTCGTGCTACCGCCACAAGGAGATCGCCGGCCGATCGAGAGGTCGCCGGTGAGCGTCCGCGTGGTTCGGCTTGGAACCCCGCGGCTCCCGGGCGAAGGAATCCGGATCGGCACGGTTCGGCGCCCTCCGCGGGGCGTGCCGAAGGCCCAGTTTTCCGCGCAGAATTGGTACGACGTGTGGTTTCCGAACCTGGCCCCGACCATCGAGACCATGAAGCTCGGACAGGCCGCCGAATCTTCGGCGCAATGGTCTGCTTTCGCGCGCCGGTACAAAGCCGAGATGGCCTCCCCTGCAGCCAAACACGACCTGGAACTCCTCGCCCTCCTGTCCCATTCGGCCGACTTCTCCGTGGGCTGCTACTGCGAGCGGGAGGACCGATGCCACCGGTCCATCTTGAGAGCGCTCCTCGTCGAGAATGGAGCACGCATGGCGTGACCTCGCCGCCTAGAGCGGCGTGACGGCGTGTAAGAGTGTGCGGTACGCGATCGCGAGCAAGGTCCCGGCGGCGGCTCCGAGCACGACGTCGCTGGGATAGTGGACGCCTAGGTAGACCCTCGAGACCGCGACGATCAGAGCGATCGCGTAAAACAGCGGGCCGAGGGCCGGCACGTGCGTGGTGAGCAGAAGCGCCCCCGCGAACGCGGCGGCCGAATGCCCGGATGGAAGCGAGAAGTCCTTCGGCCTTGGCCCCAGCACCCGCGCCTTCACGAACGCGAGGAACGGCCGGCGCCGGCGGAAGAACTTTTTCAGCGGGAAGTTCACCGTGAGCATCGTGAGCCAAAGGACGGGAAGAATTTCGATGGCCGCCCGCAGTCCGGTCTTCACATCGGCGAGGACCAGGGCGAGAACGACGATGCCCCAGCCCTCGCCGTAGTGCATCACGCGGGAGGTTGCCGTGAGAACCCGATCGGCGAACGTGCCGAGCAGGAGGTTGTTCACGCGAAGGAAGAGCGCCGCGTCGAACGCACCGAGTGCCGCCGCCGGGTGACGCAGCGGTCCCTGAAGGAACCAGGTCTGCGAATGCTGCGCCATCATCGCCTGGACCTCTTCACGAACGGATGGAGCGGCGGGCGTGTCCTCGGCACTCTCTGCGTTCGGCGGGGCGTCCCTCTGCATTGGCTCCAGCGTGCGGGCCACGACGACCGACACAGCTTTCGGAACCAGGCGAAGGCGAACCGGGGTCCGTCCGAGAATCTCGCCGTCTCCCTGCACCAGGGCCGGGACCTCGCACTCGATCACGACCTCTTCGTGCGCGCGGAAAAAGCGCGTGCTCCCGCCGGGGCGATGACGCTCGAGGGCCACCCTAAGGAAGAGAGGAAGGACATCCCGCAATCCGCGGACGTCGTAGATACAGATGTCGAGGATCCCGTCCGTCGAATCGATTCGGGGTCCCCACGTAAAGGGGGGCATTCCAAGGGTTCCTGCGTTCGCGACGACGATCTGCCACGCGGTTGCGGGAACGCGATCTCCGTCGATCGTGAGGTTGAACTTCCTCGAAGGATGCTGGATCGCGCGGCGAAGAAAGGTGAGAACGTACGCGAGGCGCCCCAGCCGTTCCCGCCGCCCGTGCGAGGTATCGCGAATCATCGCGGCGTCGGGTCCGATCCCGACCTGCGTGAGCACGTGCCGTCCGGCGATCTCGATTGCGTCCACCGGAATCGTCGCCTCGCTCCCGATGGCGATGGCTGCCGCTTCCGCGAGGGCCGCTGGAATCCCTAACTCCCCGGCGAGAACGTTCGCCGTTCCGGACGCGATGATCCCCATCTCGAGCGGGTCGTTACCGGCGGCGCGGTGCGCGATCGCACCGGCAACCGCGCCGATCGTGCCATCCCCGCCCGCGGCCACGACGCGCGAGAGCCCCTGCTTGGCCATGCGATCGAATTCACGATCGAGGAACGGAGGTATGTCTGGCCCTCTGGGAAGCGTGACGAACTCGCACGGGACCCCGCGCTCCGTCGCCGCCGCCTGGAGCGTTGCCCGAACCTCTTCAGGCGGGTAGCGCGGCGCTCCGGCGTTCAGGGCGACGAGAACTCCTTTTGGCTCGGTGCCCACGTTCTCGTCCCGTGCGTCGAGACGCTCGAGGGAGCGTCACGCCGTTCTGGGCCCCCGTCCTGGCGCCCCGTTCCGGCGACGCCGTCCCGCCGGCCGAGCCGCTTCCCGAACGGGTCGCGATCTCCGGCTCGTCTTGGCGCGATGCCGTGCGGTCGCTTCCTCGACCGAATGCGAGCGGGTGAGGGACGCGTCTCGTGCCGCCATCTCGACGAGATGGTGGAAGTGACGGCGAAGCGCCTCCATCTCGACCTCGGACAGATCCTCCACCTCGATGAGCCGGTTGCTCGCTCCGTCGATCGAAGCGATCAGCTCGTTCAGTTTGATGTAGGTCGCGCGAACGCCTTTGGCCTGGGCCCGCTGGATCAAGAACACCATCAGAAACGTCACGACGGTCGTGGTGGTGTTGATGACGAGCTGCCACGTATCCGAGAAGTCGAAGAGCGGCCCCGTGACGAGCCACAGAACGACCAGCCCGAGGGCCGAGACGAACGCGGCACTGCTGCCGGTCCAGTTGGTCACGGCCTCTGAGAACCGTTCCAGGCTTCGGTTGAAGTTGGCTGTCCAAGATCGAACCACGTTGCACCTCCTACTGCGCCTTCGCCGCAACTTCGCAACTTCCTCGTTTGTCCCGCATTCCCTCGGTGGAAATAAGAAGCGGGGAAGACTCAATGTTCCGGGCCTTCCCCGCGTGTCGGCAGATTCAGTTGAAGACGGATGGCTCTGATCCGCCCTCTCACACCGGTCGCCGCCCTTGAATGACGCGAATCAAAACCGTCACGATCGCGAGCAGCAACAGGATATGGATGAACCCGCCCAGCGTGTAGCTGGAGATCATCCCGAGAAACCACAAGATCAATAGAAGTACCGCAATGGTCCAAAGCATTTTGTTCTCCTTGCGTCCCGGTTTTGCAAAGGGGCCCCGCCTAAATGCCGTCGGACGCTGAAAGGGAGCAAGAGCGGTGTCCCTGATCCGATACGGAGGGCAGCTTCCGTGCCATCGAACGAATCCGGGGCCGTGTCCGAATGGCCCGAGGCGGAAAAGTGCTTTCAGGACATGTCTTGGAGGGCCGGCAAGACCTTCCCGGACTGGCCGCGATGTGTCCCGGATAGTCGTCGCGGGGCACCTGCCGGTACATGCGCTGCACCTCGTCGCATGGAATGGTGCGCCCCGGCACACACGCGCGTGCACCAGATCGGGGCGCGCATTCACCAACGAAACAGCGTCGCGCGCCGCTCCCTGGGGTGAACCGAGCCATCACGCACGCTGAAGTAGGGTCAATTCCCGATCGCGTCGACGATGCGCTTGCGCATTTTCTCCTCTTTGATGAGCGGGCACTTCCATGGCCCCGGACTTGCACGTTCTTGTGTCGACTCAAATGCGGCCGAAGTCTCGGCCATCGCCAACGACCGTTCCACACCGGCGAACAGGCGGTCGCCACGAGGTCGGAGTGGAGCGAGTCGTTCAACGCCAGTCCCTGGACCAGCGGTGAGGACACCGCAGGGGAGGATGGGAAAATGCAGACCGACACGTTTGAAAAACTCTTCGTGGAAGAGCTACGAGACATGTACAGCGCGGAGAAGCAACTGGTGAAGGCGCTCCCCAAGCTGGCGAAGGCAGCCAATTCGCCGGAGTTGCGCTCGGCGCTGGAGGATCATCTGGACGTGACCAAGGAGCAGGTCGAGCGACTGGAAGGGATATTCAGGGACCTCGGTCACTCCTCGAGCGGCAAGACTTGCAAGGGCATGGCCGGAATCATCGAGGAGGGCCAAAACATCCTCGACAAGGATTACGAGGAAGAGGTCATGGACGCCGGGATCATCGCGGCGGCCCAGAAGGTGGAGCACTACGAAATCGCGTCCTATGGGACGCTTCGCGCTTTCGCGGAGACGCGCGGCGACCGGAAGGTCGCGGAAGTGCTCGACGAGATTCTTCGTGAGGAGAAGGACGCCGATCTGACCCTCACTCGCATCGCGCGAGCCTCGATCAACACCCGCGCCGACGGCGGAATCGGCGACACGTTCGCCGACGACGAGGAGGACGAGGAAGATCGCCCGCGGCCGAACGCGCGGCATCGTCCAGGTGATGGATCGCCGAGGGTGAGTCGTTAATTAGTGTCGATGGATGTCATGTGTTGTAGCAGTATCGGCGGGAGGGGCGGACACGATGGGTGTTCGCCCCTTGTCGTCACGAGCTGACGGTTTCGACGCTAGGGGGTTGGATATGGGCCAACCGGACTATTCAGGCGAGTATGTGAGCCACGTCGAGCAGCTTCGAGCCGTGTACGAACAGCATTCGGGGATCGTTGTTCATTGGTCTCACGCGACTGCTCTGAAATCGCACCGGGCGCTCGGCCCACTGACCTGGGCCCTCCTGGATCGGAAACCCGCGGATGTGATCGCGAAACTGTGGGGCGCGTTGGAACAGGTCATGCGGGAGGAGCACGTGAGGCTGTGGCTGCAGGCACCGCACACCGAGCGCCGCATTTCACCGTTGCCTCCCTGGCACCGAGCCAGCTTCGTGTGGATGCCAGGGTGGAGTCCTCAAAGACCTCGCCAGCACTAGGCTCACGCCGCCGCCCGGGGTGGCGCCCTCGGAGCCATCTATGGTATGAGAGACGCACCATGCCCCGGATGAGCGGATGAGGTTGGCCCTGCAGTGCCGGCGAATCGTGGCGGACCCGCGGTTCCAGGGTTCCGTCATGGCGCTGATCCTCTCGAACGCCGTGCTTCTGGGTGTCGAGACCTCCGAGACCCTGATGGAGCGGCATGGACGGCTGTTCGAGGTCGTTTCCGCGGTCATCCAGGGCGCGTTCGTCCTCGAGATCTCGATCCGCCTCGCTGCCTACCTCCCCCGAGTTCACGAGTTCTTTCGCGACGGGTGGAATCTGTTCGATTTCGCGGTCGTGTCCTTGTCCTTGCTTCCGCAGGCGGGGCCCTTCGCCACGATCGCGCGGCTCGCCCGCGTACTGCGTGTGTCGCGGCTCGTCTCGGTTTGGCCCGATCTTCGGCTCATCATCGGAACGATGCTGCGTTCCATCCCATCGATGGGCCACGTCATCGCGCTCCTGAGCCTGCTCCTCTACGTGTACGGCGTGATCGGCTTCCACCTCTTTCACGACGTGGCCCCGGAATACTGGGGATCGCTCCCCCGCGCGCTCGAGACCTTGTTTCAAACGCTGACGCTGGAAGGCTGGATCGACGTCGCGAAGCAGAGCCGCCATCCCCTGGGGAATGTCTACTTCATGAGCTTCATCGTGATCGCGGTCTTCGTCGTCACCAACCTGTTCATCGCCGTGGTGATCAACAACCTCGATCGGGTTCGAAACGAGCAGGCCCAAGCCGCGGATGCCGCGAGCGTGCATGGCACCGTCCTGGCGAGGATCGAGGCGCTCAAGGCAGAGTTGAACGAAATGGAGCTGACGCTACGAAAGGGGAAAACGAGGCCTAACTGATTAGACCCAGCGCGCCGCTTGTGCTTGGGGTAGATTGCCTCGATGCGGCCGAACGCGAATCCCTCCCTCGGTCCTGACCAGATCACCGCCCCAACCGGCACGGATCCGGTCAGATTGCGCCAAGGTGAGTCGCTCTTCCTCCCCGGACGTGCCGAGCATCGCGCACGATTCAGCGCCGACCGGACCCTACCGCCCCACCTTCAGGAGCAGCTCCCCCGCCGGCTCCGGAAGATGGCGCTCCTCTATACGCTGGCGTATTTCCTCGCGGACTTCGCGCCCTCCATCCTGACGCGAGAGCTACCGCAGCAATTCCAGAACATGGGCGAATGGGTTCCCGGAGTGGTATCCATCCTTGCGGGGCTCGCGGTCGCGTTACTCGCCTCCAACCCCCGCGTGTCGTGGCAGGCCAAGATGCACCTGGGGCTCGCCTTCGAAGTGCTCGGAAGCTATGGCATCGCCTTCTCGATGTACGTGGGAGCGGAACGGTTCGCCGACACGCCGATCGTCTTCTTCGCGCTCTCCCCATCGTGGGTCGCGATCTGGATGCTCATCTATTCGATCGTCGTCCCCGCGCCGCCCGGGAGGGCGCTCCTCGCCCTCGTGGCGTCGGCGTCGGCTCCGGCCGTGGTCCTGGCAATCTCGCTTCAGCGCGCGGGCCTGCTTCACATCTTCACGCCGGAGACGTTTTTCGTCGTCCATGTCTTCCCGTACCTCATCTGCGTCATCCTTGCGTACGCGAGCGCGCGCATCATGGTGACGTTGGGCGCGGACGTTTCCCGCGCGCGCGAGCTGGGGAGCTACCGGCTGATCGAACGCCTCGGGCAGGGCGGCATGGGGGAGGTCTGGAGGGCGTCGCATCAGCTCCTCGCGCGCGAGGCAGCCATCAAGTTCATCCGGCCGGAGTCGATGCTGGGCATGACCGCCGCGGCATCCAAGACGATGGTCCAGCGTTTCGAGCTCGAGGCCCGTGCGACCGCCTCGCTGACCTCCGCGCACACCATCGAGCTCTACGACTTCGGGGTCTCGGACGACGGCACGTTCTACTACATCATGGAGCTTCTGGAGGGGCTCGACTGCGATCTGCTCGTACGTCGGTTCGGAGCGCTGCCGCCGGCGCGCGTGGTTCACCTCGTGACGCAGGTGTGCGAGTCGCTCGAAGAGGCGCACCAGAAGGGGTTGATCCACCGCGACGTGAAGCCCGCGAACATCTACGTTTGCCGATCCGGAATCCGGCGCGACTTCATCAAGGTGCTGGACTTCGGGCTCGTAGCACACCGCGAGACGCCGTCGGACGTGATGCTCACGCCACCGGAGCACGCCATCGGCACGCCGGCGTTCATGGCACCCGAGGTCGCGCAAGGTCGCGAGATCGATGGCCGAAGCGATCTCTACGGGCTCGGCTGCGTCGCGTATTGGCTCGTGACGGGGCGGAACGTGTTCGAGGGCTCCGGCTTCCTCGAAATCATCTCGAAGCATCTACACGTCGAACCCGATCCCCCGTCCCGTCACTCCCCCGGGGCCATTCCGAGCGAGCTGGACGACCTGATCCTGCGCTGCCTGGAGAAGGCGCCGGAACGCAGGCCGCCCTCGGCTCGCGAGATCGCGCGGCTCCTGCGTTCGATCCCGCTTCAGGAGTCATGGAGCGCGGAGCAAGCGGAGGCGTGGTGGCTGAAAAACATCTCGACGGGCCGAACCTAGAGCAAAGGCCTCCTAAGATGGCAACCAATCCACCCAAACGGCAGCCCCCGAAGCCACCGAGCTCGGTCACGCGGTGGCTGCTCGATTCGGACCCTTCGATCCGCTGGCAGGTGATGCAAGACCTGATCGGCGCGCCCGCGGCCGAGGTCGCGGCAGAGCGCGCCCGGGTCGCAACGGAAGGCGTCGGGGCTCGTCTGCTCGCCCTACAGGGCGCCGACGGGCGGTGGGGCGGCGCGGCATGGAACCGCGGGTGGAATTCCACCATGCACGTCTTGATGCTCTTACGAGAGATGGGTCTCGATCCCGCGAGCGACCAGGCGCGCCGGGCGGTGGGCCTTGTCCGTGACCGGGTGACTTGGCAGGGTTGCGGCCCACCGGAGTGTGGCGCCAATCCCTTCTTCGCCGGCGAGGTGGAGCCCTGCATCAACGGACAGGTCGCGGCGGTCGGCGCCTACTTCGGCCAGGACGTCCGGTCCCTCGTGGACCTGCTGCTGGCCGAGCAGCTGTCCGACGGCGGCTGGAACTGCGAGGCCGAAAACGGCTCGACACGATCGTCGTTCAACACCACCATTTGCGTGCTCGAGGCATTGCTCGAGCACGAACGGGCCGTTGAGGCCGGGCCGGAGGTGACCCGGGCCCGACTCCGCGGTCAGGAGTATCTCCTCGAGCGCCGCCTCTTCCGCCGGCGGTCTACCGGCGAAGCGATCGGGCGAGATCGCAAAGGCGGCGCCGCGTGGACGAGCTTCGCCTTCCCGACGTGGTGGCACTACGACGTTCTTCGGGGGCTCGAGTACCTTCGCAGTGCCGGCGTCGTGCCGGACGACCGCGTGGCCGAGGCGATCGACTTGGTTGCCTCCAAGCGCGATCGCGACGGCTTGTGGCCGCTCGAGATCCGGTATCCCGGCGAGATGCCGGTCGAGATCGACGAGGGTGAGGGCCGGCCGAGCCGATGGAACACGCTGCGCGCCCTACGAGTGTTGAATTGGTATTCGGCAGGTGAATAACGCGGATGTCGCCAACAGAAAGGATCGGAGATAGCGATGGCAACGACGACGCCTCAAACGCGCGAGAACGCGGTGATCGGATCCAACCCATTCGACACCATCATGACGATAGCGGGAGGCGTGTGCCTGCCCCGTTCCCTTCACGTGGTCGCAGACCTCGGGGTTGCGGACGCGCTCGATGACGAGCCGAAGAGCATAGTCGAGCTGGCCAAATCCGTGGGGGCGCACGCGAACTCCCTCGGAAGGGTTCTGCGCCTCCTGTCCGCATATGGCATCTTCGACGTAGACGGAGGCACGGTTCGCCATTCCCCGGCCTCCAGACTTCTTCGCTCGGACCATCCGCAGTCCATGCGCTCGCTCGCCAGAATGTTCAGCCTGTACCCGAACTGGAACGCCTACAGCGAACTCGAGCACAGCGTCCGCACCGGGCAGCCGGCGACGACCAAGACGCTTCCTGAGGGATTCTGGAACTATTTCCAGAAAAACCTCGAGCAGAGTCGCATCTTCAACGAAGCGATGGTATCGAAGGCGCAGGCCCAAATCCCAGCCGTAGTCGCTGCCTATGACTTCTCGAAACTAGGAACGATCGCGGATATTGGCGGGGGCCGCGGCCACTTGCTCCAAGGGATACTGGCGGCGAATCGCTCCGCGAAGGGCATCCTGTTCGACCTGCCGACCGTGATTCAGGATGCCGGCGGCGCCGCGAGCGACCGCCTCAAGCTGCACGGGGGAGACTTCTTCAAGGATCCTCTTCCCGCGGCGGACGCCTATATCATCATGGAGGTCATCCATGACTGGGCGGACGAAGAATCGCTCGCCATATTCAAAGCGATCCGCCAAGCGGCGAAGCCCGGTGCCGTGCTCCTGGTGGTCGAGCAACTGGTGCCGAACGATCCGGGGCCGCACTGGTCCAAGATGCTCGACATCCACATGCTGACTCTCGTGGGCGGGCTGCAGCGCACGCGCGAGGAATACGACGCCCTGCTGACGCGGACCGGATTCGAGCCGGTGCGTGTGCATCCGACGCGCTCCGATGTTTCGATTATCGAGGCGAGGGCTGTGTGATCTCACTCGTTCGAACGGCGGGCGGTGACTCCGTGTAGTCCACGATGGACCAGCCGACATCGAGGACTTCCGCGACGCGTGGCACGAGCGAGTCGAGCCAGTCCGTGTCGACCATCAAATCGATTCCATCGTAATACCCAAGCCATGCTCCGGGATGACCCGAGCGAATCAACTCCAGGTCGGCGCTAGGGTGTTGCTCGAACTTGAGCCTGATGCCCGACCGACTCCAGTTGAACCAGCCCTCGACTCGTTCGACTCCGGTGAGAGGCAGCTCGTGTGTACGCCAGAAGCCTCGCACCCGGACACGCGAGCGCTCGACGTCGCATCTCATTCCGCGACGCGTGTAGATCCGGCACGGTGCGGGCGGTAGTGTCCACACCAACCGAAACCAATTGGACGGAGGGGGATGGTAGCAATCGATCGCGCCGAGCCAGAGACCCCGCTCCGCTTGCAAGCGATGCCTGATCTCGTCGGCCTCCGAGTGATTTACGAGACCGGCCCAGAGCTGTTTCAGGCGACGGCTCGCGGTCTCGTGAAACACCCACATCCAAGCCACCTTGTCCGGGGACGTGGGGTCAGCACACTGGCACACGATCAGTGGTTCCCCGGCCCGCGAACGAATCGAATCGACCAGCCCGACGACGTTGGTCTCCCCGGGCTGCTTGCCGAGCCGTTCCATGTGCGCTATCGCACACCAACTCCCCGTCCAGGGCAAGCCCTACGTCGTGATTCCGGTCACATCGACCACAAGTTGCAGTACAAAGTGATCATGAAATTCCTTCCAACAATTCTATGTCTCACCCTCGTGAGTACGCTCGCGGTGGCGGTAGGTGTGGCGCGTGGTCAGCCGGCCGGATCCATCGTCGGATGGGGACCAGACGTCGTCGTCGGGCAAGGAGATCTCAAGCATCTGGTGGCCGTCGCGGCGGGCGGCAGCCACAGCCTCGGCGTGAAGAGCGACGGGACGGTTGTGGCCTGGGGGCGGAATTACCCCGGCCACCCCGGCCAGTGCAACGTCCCGACGCCCAACACGGGATTCGTGGCCGTGGCTGGAGGCGCACAGCACACTCTCGCCCTCAAGACCGACGGGTCGATCGTGACCTGGGGGGACAACTCCTCCGGTCTAGGCACAGTCCCTGCGCCGAACACAGGCTTCACGGCCGTCGCGGGCGGCGCGTGGCATTCTCTCGGCCTGAAAGCCAACGGCGCAATCGTGGCCTGGGGAGACAACACCTACGGCCAGCGCAACGTCCCAGGGACCAACGGGGGCTTCGCGGCCGTCGCCAGCGGCGCATGGCACAGCCTGGGCGTGAAGTCCGGAGCGGTCGTGGCATGGGGGCGAAACGACTTCGGTCAGTGCACCGTGCCGGGACCCAATACGGGGTTCGTGGCCGTGGCGGGTGGGGACCGCCATAGCCTCGGTCTCAAAGCCGACGGGTCGATCGTGGCCTGGGGCAGCAACGCTTCCGGCCAGTGCACCGTCCCCGCGCCGAACACGGGATTCGCCGCGATTGCGGCGGGTGGCGACCACAGTTTGGGCCTCAAGGACGACGGAACGATCGTCGCCTGGGGGAGCAACTCCTCGGGTCAATCCAGCGTCCCAACCCCCAATGAGAGCTTCGTGGCCCTCGCGTCAGGAAACGATCACAGCCTGGGCCTCAAGGCCGACGGTACGGTGGTGATGTGGGGCAGCAACAGGCACGGCCAATGCAATGTCCTTCCCTCCAACACGGGCTTCGTTCAGATCGCCGGCGGCGAGATGCACAAGCTGGGCCTCAAGGCCGACGGAACCGTCGTGGCCTGGGGAGAGAACGCCTCTGGTCAGTGCACTGTGCCCGCGCCCAACACGGGCTTCGTGAGCGTTGCAGGCGGTGCCGGGCATAGCCTTGGCCTCAAAGGCGACGGCACCGTCATCGCCTGGGGCGAGAACTTCCTGGGCCAGGGCAACGTCCCGGCACCGAACGCGAACTTCGTCGCCATCGCCGCGGGTGGGTGGCACAGCCTGGGCGTGAAGTCGGATGGCACGGCCGTCGCCTGGGGACTCAACGAGCACGGTCAGTGCAACGTCCCCGCGCCCAACGCGAACTTCGTCGCCGTCGCGGCAGGTGGAGACTACGACGAGACCCTGGGTCTGTTGGCCGGCCACAGCCTGGGCCTCAAGGCCGACGGCACGGTCGTCGCCTGGGGGTGGAACGATTTCGGCCAGTGCGATGTCCCGCAGCCAAACGCGGGGTTCGTCGCTGTTGCCGCGGGCACGCACCACAGCCTGGGCCTCAAGTCCGACGGCACGATCGTGGGTTGGGGACAATGCATCGTCGGCGAGTGCAACGTCCCGGCGCCAAACGCGGGCTTCGTGGCCGTCGCTGCCGGCCGCGAGTACAGCCTGGGCCTCAAGTCCGATGGAACGGTCGTGGCCTGGGGCCGCAACGACTTCGGTCAGTGCACCGTACCGGCACCCGACACAGGCTTCGTGGCGATCGCGGCGGCCGGGATTTCCAGCCTGGCCATCAAGGGAGCGGTCGTCACCGCCGTCGACGAGCGCGAACGGCGTGCGCCGCTCGGCGTAAGCCCGGTGATTCGCGCGCTCGCGCCGAACCCGTCCGGTACGTCGACGACCGTCTTGTTCGAGACCCCGGTCTCCGGTTCCCTTATGCTCGATGTCTACGATGTGCGCGGCCGGCTTCTGCGGGCGGTGGCTCTCGGGAACAGGACACCCGGCTTGCACCGAACTCTCTGGGACGGTCAGGATGCGAACGGCAGGGGCGTGCCCGCGGGCATGTACTTCCTTCGCCTCCGCGGTGCCACGACGGAATCACGGCCGGTGAAGGTAGTGGTTATGCATTGACGCTGCGCTCCAAGAAGGGGCGGGAGGAGCGATGGAACGAAAGCGAGCGAGTGACTATCCACAAGACCTGCTGGATCTGTTCGACAAATACGTCCACGGCGTGATCGACCGGCGTGGCTTCCTGATCGGCGCCGCCAGGTTCGCGGTGGGCGGCTTGACCGCGGCGATGCTGCTCGACGAGCTGTCGCCGAAATTCGCCGAAGCCCAGCAGGTCACTCCGGACGACAAGCGTCTGGTCACCGAGACGCTCGAATACGACTCGCCCCAGGGCAGCGGCAAGATGAAGGGTTACCTGGCGCGCCCCGCGAAGGCCAAGGGCAAGAAGCTTTCGGGGATCCTCGTCATCCACGAGAACCGCGGCCTCAACCCACACATCGAGGACATCACGCGCCGGCTCGCGCTCGAAGATTTCATGGCGTTCGCGCCGGACGCGCTGACGCCGCTCGGCGGCTATCCAGGGACCGAGGACAAAGCGCGTGAGCTCTTCCAGAAGCTCGATCAGGCCAAGACGCGCGAGGACTTCGTGACCGCGGCGAACACGCTACGCAAGCGCGCCGACTGCACGGGCAAGATCGGCGCGGTCGGGTTCTGCTACGGCGGCGGCATGGTGAATTTTCTCGCGACACGAATGCCGGAGCTGAGAGCGGGCGTGCCGTTCTACGGCAACCAGGCGGAGGCGGCCGACGTGCCGAAGATCAAGGCGCCGCTGCTCATCCACTACGCGGAGACCGACGAGCGCATCAACGCAGGCTGGCCCGCGTACGAGGCGGCGCTCAAGGAAAACAAGAAGAAGTACGAGGCGTTCATCTACCCGGGCACGCAGCACGGCTTCAACAACGACACGACGCCGCGCTACGACGCGGCAGCGGCGAAGCTCGCCTGGTCGCGCACGGTCGACTTCTTCAAGAAGCACCTGGACTAGCCACGGCGACGCGCTGAACCAGTTGGCCTGCCGGTCGAAGGTGTCAAATCGCCGAGCCGCCGCGCTCGCCGGTGCGGATACGCACGCACTCCTCGAGGGGCAGCACGAAGATCTTGCCGTCACCGATCTCGCCGTCTTCGGTGCGCGCGCCTTTGATGATGGCTTGAATCGCCGGCTCGACGTAGGGATCGTTGACGCCGATCGTCACCTGGGTCTTGTGCACCAGATTGTGCCGCACCGGTTGCCCGCGGAAGTACTCCACTTCCCCGCCCTGGCGCCCGTGACCGTCCACGGTCTGGACCGTGATGCGGTAGTTGTCGCCCTCGTCGAGCGCGAGCTGGAGCGCGCGCTGCACCGCGTCGAGCTTCTCCGGGCGGATGATGGCGATGACCAGTTTCATGCTGTCGTCCTCGCGCGGCCGTTCTGCGCCGCTACAGGTGGTAGCCGCGCTCCCCGTGCACGGTGATGTCGAGACCGTCGCGCTCCTGCTGCTCCGACACCCTCAAGCCCATCGTGCTCCGCAGCACCGCGGAGATCAGGAACGTGCCGATCGCCGCGAACGCGATGGTGACCACGACCCCGACGAGCTGCTTCAAGAGCTGCACGGGGTTGCCCCCGAACAAGCCGGCGACCGGGACCACACAGAACATCCCCGTAGCGAGCGCCCCCAAGATGCCGCCCACGCCGTGCACCCCGAAGGCGTCGAGCGAATCGTCGTAGCCAAGCCGGCTCTTGAGTCGCACGGCGCCGTAGCACACCAGCGAGGCGAGGGCTCCGATCACCATGGCCGACAGCGGCATTACGTGCCCGGCCGCCGGCGTGATCGCCACGAGGCCGGCCACGATTCCGGACGCCATTCCGACGCTGGTGGGCTTACCGGTCTGGCTCCACTCGATGAGGAGCCAAACCAGTGCGGCACTCGCGGCCGCGGTCTGCGTCGTGGCGAAGGCGAGCGCGGCCGAGAAGCCCGCCACGGGATGCTCGACGGCGACCGCGCTGCCGGCGTTGAAGCCGAACCAGCCGAACCACAGAAGTCCCGCTCCGGTGAGGGTGAGGGTCAGGTTGTTGGGTTGGATCGCACCGTGCGGGTAGTCGCGGCGCGGTCCGATCATGAGCGCGAGCACCAGCGCCGAGACGCCCGCCGCGATGTGGACCACCGTGCCGCCGGCGAAGTCGAGCACCCCATATTGGAACA
>DATEND010000003.1:0-9419 GCA_035275245.1 Candidatus Eiseniibacteriota bacterium | reverse complement strand
GCACCGGTGCCCGCCGCATCCGCGTCGGCGGCTGCCGCCGGCCCCGGGCGTCGCGCGAGCAGCTCGAGCGTGAACGCGAGATCGCGCGCCGACTCGAGTCGCCCGTCCGGTCGCTTCACGAGCAGCCGTGCGATCACCGCGCCGATTCCGGGGATCGCGTCCTCGATTTCCTGCGGGAGCGGGGGCGGATCCGCCATGAGAATGGCGCTCACGCGATCCGCGGCCGTGTCTCCTTGGAATGCCTGCTTCCCGGTCAGGAGTTCGTGGAACATCGCGCCGAGCGCGAAGAGATCCGCGCGATGATCCACCGACTGGTCGCGGAGCTGCTCGGGCGCCATGTAGGAGACCGTGCCCATGATCGTGCCGGCCATGGTCATGGACGCGAACACCGGCGTGGTTTCCGCGGTGGCCGTGGTGGAGGCGGTGGGGCCGCCGACGGTCAGCTTGGCGATCCCGAAGTCGAGGATCTTCACGCGGCCGTCCGGGAGGACGAAGAGGTTCTCCGGCTTGAGGTCACGGTGGACGATGCCCTTGGCGTGCGCGGCGGAAAGGCCGTTCGCGACCTGGACGACGATCTGGACGGCGCGATGCGGGGAGAGCGGGCCCCGCGCGATCAGCCCGCGGAGGTTCTCGCCCTCGAGCACCTCGGTGACCAGGAAGGGCACGCCGCCTTCGACGCCGACGTCGTGCAGCGTGACGATGTTGGGGTGGTTGAGCCCGCCCGCCGCCCGCGCCTCCGCCTCGAAGCGCTTCTGGCGCTCGGGGTCGCCGGCCACCGCGCGCGGCAGCACCTTGACCGCCACCTCCCGGCCCAGTCGCGGATCCCGCGCCCGATACACCTCGCCCATGCCGCCCGCGCCGAGCGGCGCGAGGATCTCGTACGGGCCGAGTTTGGTGCCGAGGGAGAGGGTCATTGGGCGACGATGGTATCTCATTCCCGCTGCCGGCGGTAGCCGCGCGGGCCGCGGGTGGAACGACGAATGTCGGGGGTCTCCTTTGGCGCGGCGGGACGATACAACGGAAGGCCAGAAAGTAACCGAATTCGTGACTTTCTGGCGTGAAACTGTAACGCCCTCCCGTCAGGGATATTCGGCCCGGCCTTCTTGTGCTCGGGGCATCGCGAAGCGACCTTGCCAAGATCATCTCGAGCCGATTGGCCACCGGCGCTGGGAGAGCGTAGCGGGCGACGCCGGGCCTGACCGCAGCCACGCAGCGTATCTCCGCTTCGGCTATACTCGCGCGCTGAACCCACCTTTCCCGTTGAGGAAGCTCGGCAGCCGTGCAAAAGCAAAGCGTCGAAACCATCCTAGGCGCCCTGAATCGAGAGCGGGTCCGCTATCTCGTGGTAGGTGGTCTCGCCGTCGTCGCCCACGGATTCGTGCGGTTCACCGCCGACCTCGATCTCGTCCTCGATCCGGAACGCGACTCGCTTCGCCGCGCCATCAAAGCCCTGTTCAGCGCACAACACCCCGCGACGGAGATCGATCTGTTCGTCGAGCCGCCGTTTGACTTCGACCGCGCGTACGCCAAGGCCGTTCGCCTGGAAGTCGGTGCAGGCGTCACCGCCACTTTCGTCGGCCGCGAGGAATTGATCGAAATGAAAAGGAGTGCCGGTCGCCCTCAGGACCTCGCGGATCTGGCCGGCCTCGAAGAAGGCAGTGACGAGGAGGGAGCCACCAATGGCTGATCGCGATCGACGCCAAGAGTTGGAGTGGGAGCGCGGTTGGGCCGGGCACGCCCAGGCGCAACGGAGGCGCATGGCACGAATGACGCTCGCCGAGAAGCTGGCTTGGCTTGAAGAAGCTCAACGCCTGTACCTTCGAATCCAGGAGGCGCGAAAACGCAGGAGGAGCAAATGAATCCCGAGAACGTCCTGCAAACGGGCCTGGCGTTCTGGGCCTCGAAGGCGCGCGTCGAGCCACTCATCGGCCCGGAGTCGATGGTGATAGGCATCAAGTAGCCGACCCATGCCGCTCGCCCCCGGCACACGCCTCGGCGTCTACGAAATCCTCGCGCCACTCGGCGCCGGGGGGATGGGGCAGGTCTATCGCGCCCGCGACACGCGCCTGCAGCGCGAGGTCGCCATCAAGGTCCTGCCCAAGGATCTCGCCGCCACACCCGAAGCGCGCGCGCGGTTCGACCGCGAAGCCCGGTCGATCTCCTCCCTCAATCATCCGAACATCTGCACCCTCCACGACGTCGGGCACGAGGGCGACATCCACTATCTCGTGCTCGAGCTGGTGTCGGGCGAGTCCCTGGCCGATCGGGTCGCACGCGGCCCTCTCCCGATCGAGGAGATCGTCCGGATCGGATCCCAGATCGCCGACGCGCTCGAGAAGGCGCATCGGGTCGGGATCGTCCATCGCGACCTGAAGCCGCACAACGTCATGCTCGCGAAGGCCGGCGCCAAGCTGCTCGACTTCGGGCTTGCGAGCGCTGCCGGCGGGGCCGGCGGGGAGCCTGCCGCGGCGGAAGACAGCGCCGATTCGCCCACGATGAGCCGGCCGATCACGAAGGAAGGCACGATCGTCGGCACCTTCCAATACATGGCGCCGGAGCAGCTCGAAGGCGGCCGCGTCGATGCGCGCACCGACATCTGGGCGCTCGGCTGCGTGCTCTACGAGATGGCGACGGGGAAGCGCGCGTTTCAGGGTCGGAGCCAAGCGTCGCTCATATCGGCGATCATGTCGCAGGAGCCGCCGTCGATTTCGCAGCTTTCGCCCCTCACGCCGCCGGCCCTGGAGCGGCTGGTTAAAGCTTGCCTGGCGAAGGATCCCGACGAGCGCGTCCAGACCGCGCACGACGTGAGGCTGCAACTTCAGTGGATCGCGGAGGGCGGCTCGCGGGCGGGCCTCGCGGCACCGATCGCGGCGCGCCGCCGCAATCGGGAGCGGATTGCGTGGGCGCTCGCCGCCGTCGCGACGGTCGCGGCCGTGTGGCTCGCCGTGGCGCAGTTCCGACCCGGACCTCCGCGCCGGGCGACCATCCTCGAGCTTACCCCACCCTCGAACGTCACGTTCGTCGACCTGCCCCGAATCTCGCCCGACGGGACGCTCCTCGCGTTCAACGCCGTGGACTCGACCGGCGTGCCGGGCATCTGGGTCCGCCGCATGGATTCGCTCGAGGGAAGGCGTGTCCCTGGCACCGACCGGGCCTCGCGCCCCTTCTGGTCGCCCGACAGCCGCCACCTCGCCTATTTCTTGCTTGGCCGGCTCTATCGGGTCGATATCGCAGGGGGCCCGCCGCTCGCCTTGTGCGACGCCGCGAGCGGCGCGGACGGAACGTGGGGCCCGAGAGGCGTCATCCTCTTCGACGGATCCGTGGCCGACTCGATCCGCATGGTCTCGGCCTCGGGGGGCGTGCCACAGGCGGCCTCGTTCGTCGACCGCGCAAACAACGAGACGTACCACGCTTGGCCGCAGTTCCTACCGGACGGAAAGCACTTTCTCTACGTGGCGTACGGGCAGGGCAATCGACAAACGCTGAAAGTCGGTTCCATCGACTCCAAGGAAACGAAGGCGCTCGGGCCAATCGCATCGAAGGTGGAATACGCGTCGGGACACGTTCTCTCCGTGCGCGCCGGAACACTCCTCGCCCAATCGTTGGACACTCGTGGCCTGAAGCTCACGGGAGAACCCTTCGCGGTGGCAAAGGATGTGGAAGTCGACAATCTGGGCGGGGCACGCTTCTCGGCGGCATCGAACGGCACCCTGGTCTATCGCTCGAGCACGCTCGGCGCATCGGTCCGAATGAGGTGGGTCAACCGCCGCGGCGAGCGAGTCGGAGCGGCCGGGCCGCCCGGCGAGTACGATGCTCCCGCGCTCTCACCCGACGGAACACGACTCGCCGTCGAGCGGTCCGATCCCCAGCAAGCGAAGGACGAGATCTGGATCTGGGACGTCGAGCGCGATCTCGGGACTCGGTTCACGTCAGAGGACCAGGACCCAACCAGCGCGGTTTGGTCTCCCGACGGCAAGCGCCTGGCCTATGTGCGTACGAGCGACCGTGGCACCGACCTCGTCGTCAGATCCGTCGATCGTCTTGAACCCGCGTCGGTCCTCTATTCGTCATCCGATCAGAAGGCTGCCTGCTCCTGGTCCGCGGATGGTCGCTGGATCGCGCTCATGATGCGCCCGTCCTCGGTGACTCAGAGTTTCAACATCTACGCCATGCCGGTTGATGGCTCATCGAAGCCGATTCCGATTGTCACCACGCCGTCCCTGGACATCCATCCCGCCATCTCGCCCGACGGCAAGTGGATTGCGTACGCGTCGCTGGAATCCGGCCAAAACGAGATCTACGTTCAGCGGTTTCCGGAGCCGGATGATCGCCGGCGGATATCCGCACAGGGTGGGGTCATGCCATTCTGGCGCGGAGACGGCCGCGAACTATTCTTTCTTACGATCGACCGATCCTTGATGTCGGTGACCGTGGATCCCGGCCCGCCGACCCGCTTCTCGCTCCCGGTGAAACTCTTCGACGCGCCGCTCATTCCGCGGGCGATTTCGCGGAACCTCTACCAGCCCAGCCGCGATGGCCAGCGCTTTCTGATGCTGACTCCGGAGACCCAGGGGCGCCCTGTCGGCGCCACGACGGTCGTCCTCGACTGGCTCGCCGCGCACCAGGGGAAGTGATCACGGAGGTAACGATGCACCCTCGCGTTCGTCTCCTCTTCTCAGTGCTGAGCCTGAGTCTGTTCATCGTTGCCGCCGTCCCGCTCTTCCGAGAATTCGTTCGACGCCCCGACATTTGGTGGACGCCGCGCGCCATGCTCGCGTCGCTCGGCCAGAGTACGGATCGCGTTGAGATCTACGTTCGAGGCAAATCCTTCGCGGGCCTTCTCGACTCTGGACAGATTCTAATTGCGGGGGAGGGAGGACCGAGCGCCCTGGCAAATAGTGACGTTGGAGTTCGCTTCAACAACTGGGACCGGGTTCGAGCAGAGCGTATTCCGACGCTTCTCGTGTCGGCCGCGGGTTGTGGCTTCACCGCGTGCCTATTCCTACTCATCGTAACTCGGCGGCTCGCATATCGAAGTAACGAGGAATCAGCCAAATGACTACCACCGCGGTAGAGGTCGCCCGCGCGTTCTGGCACCTCATGGGAACGAACGATTTCAAGGCCGTGGGCGCGGTCCTCGCCGATGACTTCGTCCTCGAGTGGCCGCAGTCGAAGGAGCGCCTCCGCGGGCGGGATCGGTTCGCGACGATGAACATGGAGTTTCCGGCGAAGGGCCGCTGGGTGTTCACGATCAATCGCATCGTGGGGAGCGACGCCGAGGCCGTCACGGACGTCAGCGTGAGCGACGGGTCGCGCTACGACCGGGCGATCACGTTCTTCGCGGTTCAGGACGGCAAGATCACCCGCATCGTCGAGTACTGGCCGGAGCCGTTTGCCCCGGCGGAGAATCGCAAGCATCTCGTCGAGCCGATGGAGTAGAGGGCTTCAGGCCCCGCGCTGATTCTCCTTCGAGAACTGCCACAGGGCTTTGTCCACGTCGCGAATCGAAACGGCCAGGCGCGAGGCGAGACCTCGCGTTGCCTCGAGGTAGCCCAGCCAGAATTCCACGGTGTAATGCGGCGGACGCGCTATGCCAAGCGACCAGAGCGCGCGGTAGTCCAGAATCGGATAGGGACGCGCGTCGCAGAAGTGGAGGATCGTCGAGGCCGTGGGCCACTCCACGCCGTCGAGTAGGCGGAGGAGGTTGACCTTCAGCGCCTCGTCTGAGGTGGCAAAGGCGGCGCGGGTGAGCGTTTCGATGCGGTGGGCGCTGTTCTTGCGGCAACTCGGACTGCTGCGAGGGGACTTCCACGCGCAGAGCCTCAGGAATTCGGGACGCGTGAGGTGACCGCGGGCAAGAACCGGGATGCGGATGCTTTCGGCGATCTCATCGTCGGTCCCGTCCTCGGCGAATCGTGCCGCCCACTTGGGAATCTCGGATTCAGGAAAGCGGAGGCGGAATTCTGATCCCACAATCGGGGTTGGCGAGCCGGCTCGCTAGGGCACGCGCGCGCTGACGACCGGCACCATCCATACCGCGTAGCCGCGTGGATCGCGGATGTTCGCGATCATGTGGTCGAAGTAGGCCTTCCCTTCCTCTCGCGAGAAGCGCGTGTACTGGGCAACGACGTCCACGTATCCGTCTCGCCACGCCTCGATGATGGCGGCGAACGTCTCCCGCGGAACGCGAATCGTGTCGACCACGATGTAGTCGACCGTGATGTCTTTCAAGCCCAGGTCCACGAGGATCGAGTACGTATTCCGCCCGACGAAGAGATCGGTGTTCGTGGCCTCCCCGAAGCGCGCCGGGCCCTCGTGCCAGAAGTCTCGCGGATCGAGCGCGCCCCGCTGGAAGTGGAGCATGCCGTAGTCCTCGGGGATCAGGTGTAGCCGCCCACCGCTTCGAGTCACGCGCGTCAGTTCTTTTAGGACGCGGTCGGCGTGGGGGATCGAGTGGATGACGTGGCGGTTCACGGTCAGGTCGAACGTGGCGTCGGCCGCCGGAAGCTCGTAGATGCTTTGGTTCTCGAACTTCAGTCGGGGGCCGAACTTCGCGTATCGCGACCGCGCGATCCCGAGGCTCCCGTCGAGCACGTCGACTCCCAATACGGTCGCGCGCGGAAACATCTCGGCGAGTCGCGAGGATGCCTCGCCCGTTCCGCACCCGGCGTCGAGGATGCGGATGTCGTCGCGAAGCCCGTACCGCTGGATCAGCGGCGCCTCCTGCGGCCAGATGGCGCGCGCCTGCGCGTCGAGCGTGCGCACCATCGACTCGTCGGCCATCTGTTCTTTGTGAGGATTGAGGTCGGTCATGCGGGAAGTGTACTCTAGCTCGATGACCGCCGCTCTACCGAAGGCGATTCTCCTCGACATGGACGACACGATTCTCGACGACAGCGGCAGCACGACGCGCTGTTGGCGGGAAGCCTGTCTGGCCCACCAGGCCGACCTAGGCGGCGTCGATCCCGTCGCGTTGCACGCGGCGATCGACCGAAACCGCGCCTGGTTTTGGTCCGACCCCGACCGACACCGCGACGGTCGCCTGGCCCTGGACGCAACGCGCCGGGAGCTCGTGCGGATGTCGCTCACCGATCTCGGGGTGGACGCGTCCACGCTGGCGGTTCGGATTGCCGACGACTACGCCGCGCGGCGCGATCGCTTGATCGAGCCGTTCCCTCAGGCGATCGAGACGGTGCAATGGCTCCGCGAGAGCGGATGCCGGCTCGCCCTCCTCACGAACGGGAACGGGGCCGCGCAACGAAGCAAGATCGACCGCTTCGGGCTGGGCGAATTGTTCGACGTGATCTTGGTCGAAGGTGAAGTGGGATTCGGAAAGCCGGACCCCCGAGTCTATGAGTTGGCGTTGAGCGGGTTGGTCATCGAGCCGTCCCACACGTGGATGGTGGGCGACAACCTCGAGTGGGATGTCGCCGCGCCGCAGCGGCTGGGAATTTTCGGAATCTGGGTCGATCGGCGAGGGAAGGGCCTTCCGCCCGAGCATCACGTGCGCCCGAATCGAATCGTTCGCGGGTTGTCTGAGCTGCGAAGCCCGAACGGGAGTCTCCAATGAACCTCAACGCGGTGGCTCGCGTTTTCGCCGCGGTTATGGGGCTCTTCCTGGGTCAGTTCGCGGTTTCGGTGTTCGTCATGCAGGCTGCGTTCGGGTTCGAGCCGCTCGGGGCCGCCTATGCCGCGGCCGCGCTTTTGTCAGCCGCCATCTGCTGGTGGTTCGCGCTGCGGGGGCACACGGAGCAGGTCCGCAAGCGAATGCGGTTCGCGGCGATCTGCGGCTTCATCACGGGCGCCGTCGGATTCATCCTCGGATTCCTCGGCCCGATCGTCTTGGCGCCGCAAGCGAACCAGGGCCCGCTCCTTGGAATCTTCGTCACCGGTCCGCTTGGCTTTTTCGTGGGTCTGGCGGCCGGCTGGCTCATCGCGCGGTTTCGCAGGCGCCAGGCGTTACCCATTTCGCCGGAGGTTCGAACATGAAGTCCGACCATGCCAAGGAATTCATCGCGCAATCGCGCGCTTTCCTCGCCGAGGACTATTTTCCGAAGATCGAACGCTGTGTCGGGGTGCTGACCGACGAGGACGTGTGGTGGCGCCCGGACGAAGGATCGAACAGCATCGGGAACCTTCTGCTCCACCTCGAAGGGAGCACGCGGAACTGGATCGCCGATGTCGCGGGCGGTGAGAACCATCCGCGAAATCGGCAGCAGGAGTTCGACGAGAGGAGAAAGATTCCACGTACCGAGTTGATGGACCGAATGCGCCGGATGCTCGCCGAAGCGGACGCCGTCCTCGCGCGCCTCGATCCCGAGGTGCTGCTCGAACGACGCCAGTCGCGGATGGACGAGGTGAACGTGATGTGGGCGATCTACCACGCCGTCGAGCATTTCTCGATGCACACGGGCCAGATCATCATGCTGGCGAAGATGCGCACGGGCGGGAAGGTCCAGGTCTCGGACTAGCTCTTCGATGAAGGTCCACCGCCACGCCGGTCCGCTCCAGTTCCTCGAGCGCGCTCGTTCCTGGCTCCTTGACGCCGAGGTCGAGAACAACCTCATCCTCGGCATTTGCGGTGCGGTCAGCCCGAGCGTGTCGCCCGACGCAGAGGGCCCCTACCTCGCGACCGTGGAGGAGAACGGACACGTCGTGGCGTGCGCCCTTCGAACCCCACCTCACAAGGCCGTCATCAGCAGAGGCGACCCCGCCGCGATCGAGTGCCTGGCCGAGGACCTTGCGGATCGGTATCGGACGCTGCCAATGGTTTTCGGCCCCGATCCAGAAGTGCGGCAGTTCGCGGATCACTGGTCTCGACTTCTGGGGACTTCCACACGACGGGGAACCGAGCACCGTCTCTTCTCCCTCCGCCGCGTCGAGCGACCCGAGCGAAGGCCAGGCGGCCGTCTGCGCGCGGCGACCGAGTCCGACATCCCGCTCCTAGTCACCTGGATCGTGGCGTTCACCGACGAGGCCGGCGGTGTGGGAGTTCTGGATCCGGCCAGATTCGCGCGCGAACGCGTGGGGGACGGGAGCCTCTTCGTCTGGGAAAACGGCCCCGTGGTCTCTATGGCGGCGTGCATGGGCCGAACCCCGACGGGCATTCGGATCACGCTCGTCTACACGCCCCTAGAGCGTCGGCGACGCGGTTACGCGTCAGCGTGCGTGGCGGATTTGACACAGCGCCTGCTCGATGAAGGCCACGCGTACTGTTGCCTGTTCACCGATTTGGCGAATCCGACATCTAACAACATCTACCGGGCCATCGGCTATCGGCCGGTCATCGATATGACGGACTACTTTCTAGCACTGGAGAAATCATGAAGACGATGCGTGTAGCGCAGGTTACGCGCCCCAAAGAGCCGCTCGAAATTGTGGAGCGCCCGATCCCGGAGCCGGGCGCCGGTACGGTTCGA
>DATEND010000002.1:0-5194 GCA_035275245.1 Candidatus Eiseniibacteriota bacterium | reverse complement strand
CACGGACAGTGGTTCCCGAAACTGGAGGGCCTGGTCGGAATCCAGTTCACGCACCGGCTCGGCGCCTACGCGGTCTCGCTGATCATCCTGGGGCTTCTCTTCCGGGCGGCGCCGCGATCCCTTCCGCCACGGGCCCGGTGGCCTCTTCGAATCTCAGGTATACTGCTCGCCGTGCAGTTCACCCTGGGCGTGATGAACGTCCTCTTGCACGTACCCCTTCCGGTGAGCGCCGGGCACCTGGGCACCGCCCTCTTCCTCTTCGGGACCTTGAACCTCGCGAGCCATGAGCTTTCCCGTGCGTGATTACGTCGAGCTGACCAAGCCGCGGATCGTCGCGCTCGTCATCGTGACCGCGGTCGCGGGCCTCGCGGTCGAGGGCTCGCTCCTCCGGGATCCCGTCAAACTTGCCATCGTCCTCCTGGCGATCACGCTCACGGCCGGCTCGGCCAACGCCTTCAATCAGTACTTCGAGCGGGATCTGGATGCCGTGATGACCCGCACGCGCGCGAAGCGTCCGTTGCCGCTTCACCGGGTGCCGCCCAAGGCCGCGCTGACCTTCGCGATCGCGATCGGCGCCGTCGCGGCGGGGCTCCTGTGGCTCGTTGCCAACCCGCTCAGTTCCTGGCTAGCGATCGGAACAGTAGTGTTTTACGGTTTTTTCTACACGCTTTGGTTGAAGCCGCGGACCGTGCACAACATCGTGATCGGGGGTGCCGCGGGCGCCATGGGTCCGGTGATCGCCTGGGCCGCGGCCACCGGCGGCTTGGCACTCGCGCCCGTGCTCATGTTCCTCGTGATCTTCCTTTGGACGCCGCCGCACTTTTGGGCGCTCGCGCTCTGCATCCAGGACGACTACCGGATGGTCAAGATTCCCATGCTTCCGATCGTCAAGGGAGAGGCCGAGACGTTCCGCCAGATCGAGGGGTACACGATCCTCCTCGTGGCCCTGACCCTGCTCATGCCGTTCGTCGACGCCGGCGGGCTCATCCTCGGCGTCATCTCGCTGGTCTTGGGCGGCGTCTTTATCGCGAAGGCGATCCGCGCGCGCCGCGTCGGCTCGATCCCTGCCGCCCGGGACGTCTTCGGCTATTCGATCCTCTACCTCTTCGTCATCTTCCTCGGGATGATCGCCGACGCGATCTGGCGCATCCCGGTGACCTCGTAGCATGGCGGGCGCGAAGCGGATTCCGAACGGGGTCTTGGGCGGCGCGCTCCTCGTTTTGGTCCTGGTCATGTTCACGTTCGCCTACGCGAACGTCCCGCTCTTCAAGTTCTTCTGCGAGCGCTTCGGAATCGGGGACACGGGGAAGGCGGGGCAGCGGGGCGGGTTTCTGGACGAGCTATCCTCCTCGTCCACCGGGGCGGTCCTGAGCCGCGACATCCAGGTCAAGTTCATGGGGGTTTCGGGGAGCGGACTTCCGATGCGTTTCGCGCCGAAGACGCCGCTCCTCCACGTCAACCCGGGCCGGCCCGTCCACACGTCCTACGTCTTCACGAACATGAGCGACGACTCGGTCTTCTTCCGCGCCGTCCACTCGATCGCGCCGCAGAGGGCCGCGAAGGAGTTCCAGCTCATCCAGTGCTTCTGCTTCGACGATCAGGCGCTGGGGCCGCGCGAGACGCGCGAGCTCCCGGTCTACTTCGCCCTCTCGCCGCGGACTCCGGCGGACGTGAACGAGCTCCTGCTCAACTACACCCTCTTTCCGCGCGATCCCAAGCAGGCGCTCCCGGTGCCGGCGGAGGCCGCGAATTGAATCGCGGTCCGGACGAAGAGGCGGAACGCAACGCTAGGATTCGGCAGCGGAATCGGAGGGCGCTTCTCTGGATTACGGTGTGGTGCCTGGCGCTGGCCTCGGTCGGTTACGTCTTCGCCCGCTGGCTGATGACGCAACCGCCGCAGAAGTAGCCGTCGAGGAAGGGAACTACTTCGCCTCGCCCGAGTAGATGGCCATGATGCGTTGGAGGAGCTGAATCGCATCGGGGCGCTTCCGCTGGAATGAATTCCGGCCGATGATCGAGCCGAACCCGCCGCCGTCCCGAATCGCCCGCGCCTCGTTCAGCACCTCCTCGTCGTTCTCCTTCTTGGCGCCGCCGGAGAAGATCACGATGCGGCGTCCATCGAAGGAAGACTGAACGACGTGGCGCACTCGCTCGGCCAGGGTGCTGATCGGGATGCCGTGCTTCTCGTAGGCTTTCTGGGCCTCGACCTGCTCCACGTGCTCGGACGGGAGCTTCACCTTGATCACGTGTGCGCCGAGCTGGGCCGCGATTTGCGCCGCGTAGGCCACGACGTCGATCCCCGTCTCGCCGGCCTTGCTGATCCCGGATCCGCGCGGATACGACCAGACCACCACCGCGAGGCCGACCTGCTTCGCCTCCTCGGTCAGCTCGCGGAGCTGCTCGTACATCAAGCTCGACTGGGACGAGCCGGGATAGATCGTGTAGCCGATCGCCGCGCAGCCGAGCCGAAGCGCCTCGTTTACGCTGCCGGTGAGCGACGAGAGGGGGTCCTTCTCGTCGTGGAGCACGTCGTGATTGTTGGCCTTCAAGATCAGCGGAATGTCGCCGGCGAACTCCGCGGCTCCCGCTTCGAGGAATCCGAGCGGCGCCGCGTAGGCGTTGCACCCCGAGTCGATGGCCAGCTGAACGTGGTAGCGGGGGTCGTAGCCGCCCGGATTCGGCGCGAACGAACGCGCGGGTCCGTGCTCGAAGCCCTGGTCCACCGGAAGGATGACCATCTTGCCGGTGCCGGCGAGGAGGCCGTGGTTCATCATCCGAGTCAGGTTGGCCCGGGTTCCGGGATTGTCGGAGGAATACCACGACAGGATCTCGCGAACGCGGGCCGACGAGCGGCGGGCGGACGCGGCTTCGGCGACGGCGCTCGGTGGGTTCATGGCGGCGAGTATAGGGTCACCCGCGGGCTCCGTCCAGCCGTAGCTAGACGGCGTTCTCCGAGGCGGGCGGATAGACGCCGAGCACCCGGAGGTCGGTGACGTGCCCGCCGAGCGCTTGAAGCGCCTCGGCGGCCCGGCCGTCCGGCGTGTCCCTCAGGTCGACGTAGAACATGTACTCCCAGACCCGGCCGGCGATCGGGCGGGATTCGATCTTCGTGAGGTTCAAGCCCCGCGTGGCGAGGTCGCCCAGGGCGCGATTCAGGGCCCCCGGGATGTCCGGAAGCGTGAACATGAGGGAGATCTTGGCGTCCGCGCCTCGCTCGGGGGGAGCGGGGTCGCGCCCGACGGACAAGAAGCGCGTGTAGTTCTCGGGGTGGTCCTCCAGGTCGCGCGCCAGAATGACGGCGCCGTAGATCTCGGCCGCCAGCGAGGCCCCGATCACCGCGTCGGCCGCGAGCCGCGAGGCCATCAGATCGCGCACGCGGCCGGCCTTGTCGTAGGACTGAACCGCCACGACGTCCGCGTGCGCCGCGAAGAAGCGGCGGCACTGGGCGAGCGCCATCGGGTGCGAGGCCACGCGCCGAACGTCCGACAGGGCCGTCCCGGGCCGCGCGATCAGGCAGTGGCGGACGCGGACCTCGACCTCCGCGACGACATGGAGCGGGTGCGTTCCCAGATAGTCGTAGTTTTCCCGCACCGAGCCGGCGAGGGAATTCTCGATCGGCACCATGCCGCGATCCGCCTCGACCGACGCGACGGCCTGGAAGATTTCCTCGAAGTCCACGCACGGCTTGAGGAGGATGTTCGATCCGTGGAGGGCGACTGCCGCCGCGTGGCTGAACGAGCCCGCCTCGCCTTGAATGGCGACCGTGATGGGGGCGTTAGAGCGTGGCAAACCGGGCCGCGCCGAGAAGTGCGGTTCGCTCGTTCCGGATGACGCTCACGGGGATCGCCTCGAGTAGCTCGCGATGGGGCGGCTTCTCGCGGAACCCGAGCCGGAAGGTCTCTCCCTGGAGCGCGGGCAGGATGCGGGGCGCGATTCCGCCCCCGAGATAGATGCCGCCTCGGGCGACGCACCGGAGCGCCAAGTTGCCGGCCTCGGCCCCGTAGACGCCCGCGAAGAGATCGAGCGACCCGGCGCACTCGGGGCAGGATCCGGCCAGCGCGTTCCCGGAGATCACGCCCGGAAGGTCTCCGTCGCCGCCGGCCTCAACCTCGTGCGCGCGCCACGCCTTCTCGGTGCCGGTCAGCGCGTGGAGCACGCGCCCGACGTTCACGAGTCCGGGCCCGGAGACGACGTGCTCGTAGGAGACGCGGCCGAATTGGGCGCGGAGCTCGCGGAAGACGGTGACCTCGAGGTCGGTGCGGGGCGCGAAGTCGGCGTGTCCGGCTTCCGAGGCGATCGGAACGTGCCGGTCGTCCACGAACGCGAGGATCGTCTCGCCGAGTCCGGTGCCGGCCGCGAGAATGCCCGCGTTCTCCGACGGCCGCGCCGTTCCCTCGAGGATCGGCACGAGGTCGTCCTTGGTAAGCGCGGCGATCCCGTACCCGGTCGCGACCAGGTCGTTCATCACGTGCGCCCGCGGCAGGGAGAGCGCGCGCGCCAGGGAGGCCTGGTCGGCCGCCCACGGCACGTTCGTGCCGATACCGCGTCCGTTCTCGACGGCGCCCGCGAAGCCGAACGAGGCCGCGTCGAAGACGAGGTCGTGCGCGCCGCGAAACTCCTCCAGCATCGCTTCCAGCGTGGGGAAGTCGGCGCTCCGGTAGCTCTCGAACGCGACCGGCGCGCCGATCGTCCCGCGCCCGGTCGCCGGCACGAGCGCCAGGTTGGTTTTGGTACCTCCGATGTCGCCGGCGAGGACTACACCCTTGGCCATAGGCCGATCAACTCCTCCGCGACCCGCGCGGCATCCTCGAACGCGCGATTCGGTTCGTGCCGGTGCATCTCGCCCACCACGCAGGCGGCGAAGTCCCGATATCCGAAGGCCACCTCGCGCTCGGTCGCGCGCGGCGCGCGCGTGACGACGCGCGCGGTGGGGGAGCGTCCCTCGTGCCGCACGCTCAGATCGAGCGGCGCGGGCGCTCCCGAGCAAATTCGAATGCCTGCGATCGCGTGCGTGGGCCCGTACGGCGCGCGTCGCGCGTCGTCGCCTTCCCTCTCGAAGCGGATCGAGACGGGGCGGGCTTTGGCCCCAAGCCGGATGTGCGCTTCGGAGCCGGGGGCGAATTCCCTCGGTTTCCAGTCGAGGCACGACGCGAGCCAGCCCGCGAGGAGCCAGGCGCCCGCCGGTGGGGCGCTA
>DATEND010000001.1:0-11047 GCA_035275245.1 Candidatus Eiseniibacteriota bacterium | reverse complement strand
TCGCGCGAATCAGGGGGGCGACAAAGACAGGCTGAAGATCCAGCCCGGCTCGACGGCTTCCGGTCCTTCGAAGTCGCCGTTCTCCCAAGTCCAGAGCCGGGCCAGCGACGGTTCCCACGCGACCCCGGCCCAGACGCGCCGCACGCCGACGCGCGTCTCGACGGCCGGAATGCCGGTCAGTTCGTAGTACCTGTCCTGGAAGTAGACCGTGGCTCCCAGGGCGATCGTCGCGCCGGGCCCCTCGATGTCCTTGCCGAGGCCAAGTTCCCAATAACGTCCACGCCCCTCGTCCACGTCCCAATGGACGCTCGCGGAAACTTCCAGTGGCCCGGCGAACGCGAGTTCGCCCAACACTTCCTGGGAAGGCTCCCAGTCGGCTCGATGGGGATAGTGTAGATTCGCGTACCCGACGCCGCCGGAGAGGCGCTCGCCTTCCCAACCCCACTGGAGCGTGAGGTCGATCTCGTTCAACTCCCCGAGCGAATGATCGAAGTTCCCCCACGCGCTGATCGACACCCCGCGCATCGTCGCGCTGACTTCGGGCTGGGAGACGGATCGGCGATTGCTGTAGTCGAGGCCCTGGAACGAGTACCACGAGGCGTAGGTCGCCGCCCACGCAAACTGGAGAGCGCCGTCTTCCGACGTCGAATCCGCCTCCGTGCCCGTGGGGGTAGCCGTCGGTTCGCCGGACGGAACCTCGGCTACGGAAGCGCCGACCGATTGCGCGCCTGTGAGACATCCGAGAATCAAGAAGCAAGCGGTGAAGCGTCTCGCGCGGGTCATGCGGCCTCCCGACCGGGTTTTTCATCGGACAACGACGTTGGGGCGTTCGGGGCCGACGGGAGGGCCGGCACGCCAAAGGGAATCTCGAAGATCATGCGCGTCCCGCCTTGGGGGCCGCGCTCGGCCCAGATCCGTCCCCCGTGGGCCTTGACGATTTCCCGGCAGAGGGGCAGCCCGAGCCCGGTGCCGCCGGTGTTCGACTTGCGGTTGCTCGCCTGCGAGAAACGGTCGAAGACGGACTCGAGTTCTTCCTGCGGGATGCCGACCCCGGAATCCGAGACGGTGACTCGCGCGGCGTCGCCCGACGTGCTCGCCGAGATCGTCAATCGACCGCCGGCCGGCGTGAATTTCGCGGCGTTCGAGATCAGATTCCGGAATACCTGGCGAATCTTCATCCGATCGGCCATCACCGGCGCCAACCCGACCTCGACTTCGACGCTCAGCACGAGGCCGCGCTCCGAGAGAAGCGCACCGAGCTCGTGGGCGACTTCCTTCGCGGCCTCGTCGAGCGAGAGCTGGACCCGGTCCAACTCCATGCGTCCGGCGTCGTACTTGGCGAGGTCGAGCAGCTCGTCCACCAGCGTGATCAAGGTCGTGCCGCAACCCGAGATCTCTCGGAAGTAGTCGAGCAACTCCGCACGCTCGGCCGTTTCCGCTTCTTCGACACCGAACCGCGAGTAACTGAGGATCCCGTGCATCGGGGTTCGGAGCTCGTGGGAGATGTTCGCGAGGAATTGCTCCTTCGAGCTCGCGGCTGCCTCCGCCGCCCGGCGCGCCTCGATCAGGCTTTCCCGCTGCGCGAAGAAGTCGCGCACGAGGCGGGCGAGATGGCCGAACTCGTCGTGCCGCGTCATCAAGCGGTAGAGCAGAGACGGCTTCTCCGAACGGAGCGACTCGGTGATGAGCGCGAGCGGCTGGGCGACCCATCGGGTGAGCGAGAGCGAGACGCCGAGGAACAGCACCAGAGCGCCGCCCATGAGGAGGTACATCACGACGCGAAGCGCCGCGTGGACCCGAGGGGCCACGGGGAACGTGGTCGCGTGCACGAGCACCGCCACCGGGGATCCGCCGATGTCCTCGAGCGGCAGGGACGTGCTGATCTGACCCGTCACCATCGGGTCGGCAGGCGCGGCCGGAGGCGCGTCGGCCTTCCTGAGGGAAGCCACCCCTCCCAGCAAGGTCGAGAGCTCCGCGATCCGCTCGTCCGTCCACAGGCGTCCCGCCAGGTAGTATCCGGCCGGCGCGACCGTGCGCTTGATGTCCGACGAGGGCTGAATCGAGGACGTCCAGACCTCGAGCACACCCTTCCGCGTGCCGACGTAGAAGTGCCGCACCGGAGAACGACCGAGGGCGTCCGCGAGATTCGAGAGAGGAACGGGAAGGGGCGCGAGCGCGTCGTCGTTGCCAGGGTTGGCGGTGAAGATGAGCTGGAAGCGCTCGTCCAAGACCCAGGCGATGTCGACGCCGAACGTGCCGATGTTCTCGGTCAGATAGAGCTGCCCCCACTTCGGATCCGGCTTCCGCGCGAACCCCACGAAGTCGTCCCAGCGCGTGTAGTCGTCGGCATGGACGGCGACGCCGTCCGCGCGAAGCTCGAGCACTCGACGCAAGACCCGGTCGTTCTCCGAAACGCGCTCGCGAACGAGGAGATCCACCTGGGAACTCAGGCTTCGCTGCACGAAGTAGAAGGCGACCGTGACGGCGATCAGCGTGATCGCCAGGAGCAGGATCATCCGTCCACGAACGCCGGCGGACTCCTGCGGCTTCGCTGCGACGGGTCGATGAAGCGACACGGACTTCCTCCACGGGGCTCAGCCTTCGACAAACGCCGAAAAGCCATGAGGCTATTCCCTTTGGGACATCGGCAGGTGGCGGCCCGACGTGTAGGGGATTGAGGCGGGCGCTGGAACGGGAGGAGCCGACCTAATTTTTCACGTGGTCGAAATCAGCCACTTGACATATGCCTATATAGGCATATGATTCTGAGTATGCCTCGTGTCTCGACGGACTCGACCGTGTTCAGCGCCGTGGCGGAGCCGCACCGGCGCACCATCCTCGACCTCTTGGCCCCGGCCGAGCGGCCGGTGGGGGAGGTCGTGGCGGCGCTTGGTCTTACGCAGCCCACCGTTTCGAAGCACCTCCGGGTGCTCCGCGAGGCGGGCCTGGTTACCGCGCGTCGGGACGGCCGTCGGATTCTCTACCGCACCGATGCGGCCTCCATCCGGCCGCTACACGATTGGGCCAGAACCTTCGAGCGGTTTTGGGGACACAAGCTGGGCCGGATCAAGGAGCGCGCCGAATCGGAGGCGCGCTCGGCCGAAGATGTCCCCGATCGGACGGACAAACCAAAGGCGCCGAAGTAAGCTTTTCGACATTCAACCGGTGGGATTCCCACCATCGCCAGGAGGAACAAATGGTACAGCCCGCAACGATCGCAAACGACTTGACGCTCACCATCGAGCAGGAAATCCGCGTCGCGGCGCCGTTGGACGTGACGTTCGCCGCGCTTCTCGAGGAACTGGGGCCACTCCATCAGGTGGCGGACGACCACCCGTTGCCCATGAAGCTGGAGGCACGGCCCGGTGGTCGGTGGTACCGCGACTTGGGAAGCGACAATGGACACCTCTGGGGGCACGTGCAGGCCATCAAGCGCCCGACGCTCCTCGAGATCAACGGGCCGCTCTTCATGTCGTATGCCGCGGTTTCGAATCTCCAATACCGGCTGATCGCCGTGGACGGCGGGACGCTGATCGTGTTCCGGCACACGGCGATCGGAATGATTCTGGAAGAGCACCGGGCCGGCGTACAAGACGGGTGGAAGTACTCGCACGACCGGATTCGCAAGGCAGCGGAGAGCGCGGCGCGACGTTAGTTGCGCCGTTCTTGTACTAACGAGAAGTCAGGAAAACCGGAACAGGAGGCTTGTCATGGCAAAATCAGCGACGATGGAATCCAAAGGGCAGATCGAGGCCCTTGTACAGGAGCTGGATCAGGAAGCGGCCACGACCCGCCGCCTTCTCGAACGCGTGCCCGATGAGCATCTCGGCTGGCGGCCGCACCCCAAGGCACGAACACTCGGGGAGCTTGCGTTTCACGTCGCGACCGTGCCCGGGGGCGTGGCGGAGTTTGCTTCACAACCCAAGGCCGAGGTCCCTCGGTTTCCCGAACAGAGCCCAGGGCGCGCTTCGGATCTCGTTCCGATGCTCGACGAGAGCGTCGGGCGGGCAACGCGCCTGCTCCGTGGCGCAGGCGAGGCCTCACTGTCGGAGACATTTCGGGTAATGAAAGGAGACCAGGAAGTCTTCGCATCCCCTCGCGGAGCATTCCTGCGATCGATCATGCTGAACCACTGGTATCACCATCGCGGGCAACTATCGACGTACTTGCGCACGCTCGACGTGCCGATTCCATCGATTTACGGACCAAGCGCGGACGAAAACCCGTTCGCGTGATTCCGCCGCGCATTCAGCCTCATCCGGGATCGCGCGTCTAGAGGGGATCGGCTGGCTGCTTCAAGGCACCGGCCAGCCATTCCCGCACGGATTGGACGGCCGCCTCGAACGTCGTGCCTCTTCCCTCGGCGTCGAGTGCGGCCTGCCGCTCCTCGCCCAGTTGGCTTCGAATTCGGGCGCGGGTCGCTTCCAGAACGCTCTTCGTTTCAACGGACAGGGCGTACGCGGTCGCCTCGCGAACAGCCTCGGCCGTGCCCAGGATCCTGGCAGCCAGCTCGGCCGCGCCCATCTCGACCGCCATGACGGCGAACGATTCGAGCGAGTCCGCGGTCAGCGGCTGGGATGGGAGTTCCTCCGCGAGTTGGAACGACTCGGCAAAGTATCGGCACGCGGCGGGGAACTGCTTCGTTTGGGCGGCGATCGTGGCCAGATGGGTCACCGTCGCTTGAACGCTGTTCACGTCGCCGATCCCCCGGAACACGTCGAGGCCCTCCTCGAATAGCGGACGCGCCGCGTCGAATTCCTTCTGAATCATCAGGACGATCCCCAAGTTGTGGAGATCGATCGCGACGGCCCGCTTGTTCCCGAGTTGACGGCTCAATGCGAGCGCCATCTCGTGGTAAGACCGAGCGGAGGCATAATCGCCGGCGTATTCAGCGGTGTTTCCAAGCCCGTTATAGGCTCGCGCGATCCGAGATGGATCTCCGAGGGCCGTCGCGACCTCCAGCGATTGGTGGAACAGGTCGCGCGCCTGACCGTAGTCGCCCATTTCGCGCGCCATCTGAGCGGCGGCGTAGAGCGCCTGGGCTCGCTCGGGCGTTGCGGACGCCGCGCCATCCCGGTCGAGCGCGGTCCGAAGCGTGGCCAGCCCCAACGCGAAGTGTCCGCCGAACCACCAGAATCGCCAGAGCGACCCTCCCATCCGAAGCGCCTTCGCGGCGCCGCTGTCCGCGTGCTCGCACCATCCCATGGCGGAGAGAATGTTCTCGTGCTCGGCCTCGAGTCGCTTGAACCACGATTCCTGGTGCGGCCCGATCAACTCCGGCTCGGCCCGTTCCACGAAGTCGAGCATGTAGTTCAAGTGTTCGTCGCGCCACCGCTTCTCCTCCGCGCCCTCGCGGAGTTTCTCGAGCGCGTACTGACGCACCGTTTCAAGGAAACGGTAACGCGAGTCGGCCGCCGGAGTGCTGTCGATCAGGACGAGGGACTTTTCGGCCAGTGCCGTGAGCAGGTTCAGCACTTCCATCTCGTCCCGGCCTTTGCCGTCGAGCGCCGCGGCTGCCTCGAGGGTCCAGCCGCCCGCAAAGACGGACAAGCCACGAAGGAGACCCTGCTCCTCGGCTGTCAGGTGGTCGTAGCTCCATTGAATCGTCTCCCGGAGCGTTTGGTGGCGGGACAGGGCCGTGCGGCTTCCGCCGGTGAGCAGGCGGAACCGGTCTTCCAGTCGAGTGCGGATGTCGGTGGCGGAGAGGATCTTCATGCGCGCCGCCGCGAGCTCCAGCGCCAAAGGAATGCCGTCGAGGCGTCTGCAAATCTCGACCACGATCGGTGTCGATTGTACGTCGAGTGCGAAGCCCGGCCGCACGAGGCGCGCGCGCTCGACGAAGAGCCACACGGCCTCCGAGGCGCCGGCCGCCTCGGGATCGGCGAGTCGCGCGTCGGGGAGCGAGAGCGGCGGAACCGTGTAGCTTCGTTCTCCCTCGATCCGGAGCGCCTCGCGGCTGGTCGCAAGGACGTGAAGATGCGGGCACTCTCTCAGCAGCGTCCTGATCTGCTCCGCCATCGGCGCCAGCATGTGTTCGCAATTGTCGAACAACACCAGCGTACTCCGCGCGCGGAGATGCGTAGTCACAGTCTGCGATAACGATTCGCCCGGTACCTGACGGAGGCCCAGTGCGGCCGCGAGGGCAGCGCCCGCCCGCGTCGGGTCCGAGATGGCCGAGAGGTCGACGAACCATACGCCGCCGGGATACCGATCGATGAGTTCCTCCGCAACCCGGAGCATGAGCCTCGACTTCCCGGACCCTCCGACGCCCGTCAACGTCAGCAGCCGGCCCAGACTCAGCCGGTGCATGCATTCGGCGACTTCGAGCGAGCGTCCGATGAAGCTCGTGAGTTGAGCCGGCAGGTTGTGGCGCTTCGCATCCGGCTCGGTTCTCGGCGCGGGCGCGCTCTCAACGGGCCGGCCTTGGATCAACGCCTCGACCAGATCTCGCACGTCTCCCATGTCGCGGTACCGAGAGCTCGAATCCTTCTCGAGACAACGCCCCAGAAGGTCTCGAACGGGCGGCGGCGTGGTGCCCGGCAAGGCGCGCCAGTTCGGCTCCCTGAATAGGACGGAGGCCATGACCTCCGCCGCCGTCGCACCTCGAAACGCCCGCGTGCCCGTCAGCGACTCGTAGAGAACGCACCCGAACGCGAAGATGTCCGTCCGCTCGTCCTGTTCCGCCCCACGAATCTGCTCCGGGCTCATGTACGCGGGGGTTCCGATGACGCGGCCCGGCTGGGTCAGGGCGGTCTGGGTTTCGTCGGAGGCGCGATCGCCCGAAGAGCCCCCGGGGACCAAGCGCGCGATGCCGAAATCGAGAACCTTCACGACGCCCGAAGAGGAAACCATCACGTTTGCCGGCTTCAGATCTCGATGGACGATGCCCTTTTCGTGCGCCGCCTTGAGCGCGCCGGCGATCGAGTGGCCGACTCGAAGGGCATCGGCGAGCGGGAGGGGACCGCGCTTGAGACGCGCGGCCAGCGTTTCACCGTCCACGCGTTCCAGCACGAGAAAGCAGCTCGACGGATCGTCGTCCTCGATCCCGTAGATGGCCGCGATATTCGGATGATTGATGGCGGCGAGCGCCCGCGCTTCGCGCTTCAAGCGATGAAGGTGGACCGTGTCCTTCGCGACCTCGTCCGGGAGGACCTTGATCGCGACGGTCCGGCCGAGGCGCGTGTCGCGTGCCCCGTAGACCTGGCCCATGCCGCCGGCGCCGAGGTTCTCGAAGACCTCGTAGTGCGCGACGGTTTTTCCCACGAGCGTTTCCATGGCCAATGAGTGTGCGCCTGCAGCGAAGTCGCCACAACCCGTCTCTCGAAGGCGGAAGTGAGGGGCCGGATCGGCCATGCAACCGTATACTGTGGTGATGGTATCCAAGATGAGGCAAACCGCCGCTTGGCTCGTGGCCGCCGGTTTTCTCCTGACCTGGGCGCCGGCTTGCCGCTCCGGCGCAACCGGCGGCAGCGAGAACATCGATGTCGCGCTCTTGTCGGAGAGCGCCTCCATCCAACCCGGCCGGCCGTTCCGGATCGGCCTTCATATGAAGATGAAGGACGGGTGGCACACGTACTGGAAACACCCCGGCGACGCCGGGCTCCCGCTTCGCATCGAGTGGACGCTTCCGCCCGGATTCACGGCGGGGCCGATCGAGTGGCCCGCCCCGGAGCCGATCCCGACGGGGGACCTCATGAGCTACGGCTACGGGCACGAGGTTCTGCTCGCCGTGACGATCACGCCGCCCGCGCGCGTGGCCACGGATTCGGCGAGGATCGGCGGCGCGTTCGATTGGCTCGAGTGCAAGGAGGCCTGCCTCGCGGGATCCGCGCAGTTGGATGTCACACTCCCGGTGCGGCCGGAGCCTCCGCCGCGTGGACGCTCCGCACCGCTGTTCGACCGGGCGCGCGCGCGGTTGCCTCGTATGCCGGAAGGATGGGTCTTGACGGCCACCGCCGGCCCTCGCGCCATCGAGCTTCGCTTTCAGCCGCCCTCGGGCATTCGCCCGAGCGGCGGTACGTTCTTCGTCGAGGAGCCGCTCGTCGTGGAGCACGGCGCGGCGCAAGGGTTCGAGCCGTCGGCCGGCGGATATCGGTTGACGCTGGTTCCCGCCGCGAACGCGGCGAATCCGCCACAACGCCTCACCGGCGTTCTCGTATTGAACGGGGTCGATCGCAGGAAGGGAAGCGCCGTCGCGGTGAACGTCGTGGCCGCGCCCGGAGATCCGTCCCCGGCGCCTCCGCAATCGCCGAAACGAAACTGGCCTCCGGTGCCGCTCTATGCGACCCTTGTCGCGCTGGTTGGAATCGTGGTCGTGGTTGCACTTCGGCGAAGGGCCGCACGGCCCTGAGGCGATCGCTTCCTCTCGGAACCCGCTGCCGTTCCGGAGGGTTACGCAAACAGGTGCCTCGTCCCAGCCGGGGGCTTGGCCAGGAGGAGAGAGGGATCATGCTTCGTCTTGCCGCCATTGCGTGTTTCTTGCTTCTAGCCCCGACGGCTCGAGCCAATGCGGCCGCCATCGTTGGAAAACCGGCGCCCGCATTCGATGCCGTCGACGTGGACGGGAAACTCGTCCAGCTTGACGCATTTAAGGGCAAGTACGTCGTGCTCGAGTGGGTGAATTTCGGGTGTCCGTTCGTCGGCAAGCACTACGGCAGCGGAAACATGCAGGAGCTCCAGAAGAAGTTCTCGGAGAGGGGCGTCGTGTGGCTGTCGATTTGCTCTTCCGCCCCTGGGAAGCAGGGACACGTCACCGGCGACGAGGCCAAGGAGTTGATCGCGGAGAAGGAAGCCGCACCGACCCGCTTCCTCCTCGACCCGAAAGGTATCGTGGGTAAGCTGTACGGCGCCAAGACGACGCCGCATATGTTCGTGATCAACCCCAAGGGGATTCTCGTGTACAACGGGGCGATCGACGACCGGCCCTCGACGAAGCGGGCCGACATCAAGGACGCGAAAAACTACCTCACCGCGGCGCTCGAATCGTCTCTGGCCGGCAACAAGGTCGAGATCGCGGCCACGCAACCCTATGGATGCAGCGTGAAGTACTGACGGGGGACTCACCATCGGTCGGCCGAGCGTCGGCCGATTTTCAGGAGGGTACCGGTATGCAAAAGATCACGCCGTTCTTGTGGTTCAACAACCAGGCCGAAGAGGCCATGAACTTCTACCTTTCGGTCTTCAAGAATTCCAAGAAGGTCAATATCTCCCGCTATGGAGACGCTGGACCGGGCCCCAAGGGGTCCGTGATGGTCGCCAAGTTCCAGATCGAGGGCCAGGAGTTCATCGCGCTGAATGGCGGGCCCGAGTTCAGGTTCACGCCCGCCGTGTCCTTCGTCGTGAATTGCAAGAACCAGGACGAGGTGGACGAGTTTTGGGAGAAACTCTCCGCGGGCGGTGAGAAGTCGCAGTGCGGCTGGCTCACGGACAAGTACGGCTTGTCCTGGCAAATCACGCCCACGATCCTGGGCGAGCTGATGGACGACAAGGATCCGGAGAAGTCGAACCGGGTCATGAAGGCGATGCTCCAAATGGGCAAGCTCGACATCGCGACCCTGAAGCGGGCCGCCGAGCAGGAGGAACCGTCCGTGCGATGACCCTCGGACGACGTACGTAGCGCGATGAGCCGCGCGCTCTCCCGGTCGGGAGGGCGCGCGTTCTTCATTTAGGGGTCATTCGGGTGCTTGACATCGGTGCGATATGTCATAATATTGACACAAGGCTCGGGACGCAACTGGGGCCACACCTGAAACGCAGAGAGGACCGATACGTGACTCGGAAAGAACCGCCCTCGCTCAGCCGTCGTGAGCGCCAGATCATGGACATCGTCTATCGGCTCGGCCGCGCCACGGCGAGCGACATTCACGGGGCTCTCCGGGACGCACCCACCTATACCACGGTACGCGGGCTCCTTCGGGTCTTGGTCGAAAAGGGGCACCTCCAGTGCGAGCGTGAAGGGAAGCGGTACGCGTACCAGCCATCGACGCCGCGGGGCGACGCCGGAGCATCTTCCATTACGCACGTCGTCCGGACGTTCTTTGCCGGCTCGCCGGCCGAAGCCATGGCGGCGCTTCTGGGCACGGAACGAGGCCGGATCAGCGAGGCGGAACTCGAGCGTCTGGCGACGATCGTCGCGAAAGCAAGGCGGACGAAACGAGGATCGCGGGCATGACGGCCGAAGCCTGGATTGGCGCGATCTTCTTGAAGCCGATCCTCGTCGTCGCGGCGGCTGCCGCGATCACGGCCTGCCTTCGCCCGCACACGGCCGCCGCTCGGCACGCGGTCTGGGCGGCAGCGCTCCTTCTTGTCGTCGTGCTACCGGCGCTTGGCTTGGCACTCCCGCCCCTTCGGGTCCCGCTCCTCGACGGCGCGCTGACTTTGCCCTGGCGGGACACCGCGCCGACTGCCCCATCCGGCGGTACGGCGGCCGGCGCTCCCTCTAGCACCACGAGGGCCCTGCCCAAGGATGACGTGTTGGAAGGGGTGCTCATTCCCGGAGAGGGCTCGGCCCAGTGGCTCCCCGAGGCGATTGCCGGCGCGTGGCTCCTCGGTGTCCTGGCGCTCGGCCTTCGGCGAATCGTCATGGAACGGCGCCTCCGCCGAATCGTGCACCGTTCCCAAGCGGTATCGAACTCGAGGCTCGAGCGCCTCTTCGCCGATGCCGTCCGCGTCTCCGGCATTCAGCAGCGAGTGGAGATTCGACTCAGCGATGTGGTCTCGACCCCGGCCGTGACCGGAGGGTTCCGTCCCGTCATCCTGCTCCCCACCTGCGTGGACACCTGGCCGGAAGACGACGTAGCCGCAGCGCTCCAGCACGAGCTCGGGCACGTGGCTCGCCATGATTGCCTCCTCAACCTGGCCGCCGATGTCGCGACGGCAATCTACTGGTGCAACCCCGCCGTTCACGTCGCGGCGCGTCACATGCGAGGCGAGAGCGAGCGTGCGTGCGACGATCGCGTGCTTCGCGGCGGTGCCGAACCGGAGGACTACGCGCGCCTTCTCGTGGACGTCGCGCGCCGTGCCAGGATCTCCCGCCAGCTTCCGGTGG